>QMTT01000054.1 GCA_003663565.1 Thermoplasmata archaeon | reverse complement strand
TCCTCAAACTCTAGTGTACTACCTGTTATACCATTATAGAAGTTTCCTCCTCTATTATTAAACATATCTAACGCATCTCTATTAGCTTGATATAACGATGTTATCTCAGTCTTATTCCAAGCTGGTAGATAACTTACGGAAGAATTCTCTCTTACCTCTCTATTATCTTCATCTCCATTGTATAAGTTTACTATACCATCTACATCTGGAGTATAAGAACCATCTCCGTAGTACGTATTAGGTGTAACCTTAAATTTATAAGCGCTAACATCTCCGTCGTTCCACTGGAAATCTTGTGACATAAGCCACCAACTCCCTTCCCACTGAAATAGTTGTAAATCTAACGGGTCTAATAAAAGATTTAGCATATCCTTAAATGGTAGATACTCGTCCTTGTCCTCGTACATAAATACTCTAGGATCTATCATAAGTGTCCACAAAGCTACGGATGTACCATCAACATCTGGAAGTAATCCAGTATTTGTTACGTATAAATCGAATGTAACATTAGGTTTAAGTGCTATACGTATATACTTTATTAGTATAGATAATAGACTCTCTCCGTATACACTTACATTATCGTTAAAGTCAGTCATAAGGAATTGATTATCCTCCGACATCTTTAGCGCATCATTAGCATTCAACGTTAGTGCATAAGGAAATTGACTATACGACTCTGAATATACATCAGTAGTGAGTTGTCCTCTCCAAAATAGTATATTATTACCCTCGCTATCTTCTTTATACACTGCTACTGTATAAGGCTCATCTAATATGTAATCTATACTTGCCTTCTCAGTAGCATTCTGTATTAGTAATCTTATAGATGCAGAAGAGGGTTTCGTTACGTCATACCTTTCTCCTGCCCACTTAATAGATAAAGGATTTCCAGCACCACAATACTCTGTGGTTATATCGCTAAACATCTTGTCTGCTAAACACAATTCTCCTTCTATTATTCCTTGTTCTCCCTCTACTCTGTTAATATACTCAGTAACAGCGTAGGCTATAGCTGCGTTCTCCCACACAACTGTGGTACGCTTATCATTATTGTCTTGGTAAGATAATCTACCTCTTCTAGCCGTTAATGCCATCCTTGTATGTTTGTTTGTTAATGACTCCTACTAAGTCCTCCCCTTTAGCTACTAATACAATTTCTCTGTTATAGTCGTACGTCGCTGGTGTATACGTAGATGTAACTCCACCACCTCCACCAGATGCTCCACCGCCGCCACCTGTCTTACCTATACTGGCTACAGAAGCTCCTATCTTAACTGCTAATCCTGCCATAGCTATACCTGCGGCTATCTTAGCGTAAGCTCCGCCTTTCTGGAATACCTCTTGAGCTGTACCGAATGCGGTTAATAAAACACCAAACTGTACCATTAGTGAGGCTAATTCTACAAGAAAGTCTCCGAATGATGATAAGACGTCATCTCCCTCGAACATACCTCTAAGAGCGTTACTCATACCTTCAGCAGCTGATGTAAGTCTGTACATAGCACCAGATACTAGGTCTAAATCCAATTTAGTCTCTTCTAATCCTACTCCTAACTTTTCTACTACGGCAGCGGTATCAATATCTATATCATCTAAAAAGTCCTCATCTGCAAAATCAAATACTTCTCCAAACGCTACTCTCCACTCTTCCGCCTTCTTTGTTATCTCGTCTAGACCATCAAATAACTCGTTAGAGTCTGCCACTACGTCTATATCACTGAAGTCTGGTCCATCTACCTTAGCCTGCTCTGCTGCGCCAGGTTGGAACGGTACTCTTAGAAATGTATGTTTCTTTTGCTGGCCAGTAGCACTTATTATCCACTGTGGTGTCTTAGCCGCCTCGTCGTTAACTTTCTTTAAATCATCAGCTAACATTCCAAATGCTGTAGTAGTTACCTTAGAAGTTCCTAAAGTGCCTATTGCTATACTCCATTCTAGTATAGTGCTTATAGTATTCCAATTCTTATTGGTGTACTCTACTAACCCTGTCATAGCGATAAGTAGATTATTTATACTTTCAGTACCGCCGCCTTTAGCTATCGTTACTGCGAGATTATCCCAAGAAGCACTCAGCTTATCAACACCAGAGGTTACATCCTCTACGGTAGTAGTAGACTTTGCCATCTCTTCTCTAATGATATTACCAGCGGCCGAGGCGAAGTCACCTGTCTTAGCCATTTCGTTGGCCAATTGTTGTGAGGAAATACCTAAGTTATCGAGAATAAGTTTAGATTTTCTACCGATACCATTAACGATACTTTCTACTAAATAATCCACACTTTCTCCGGTTTCTGCTGCCCTAACGGTAGCAAACTCGAAGTAAGTAGCTAAGTCCTTTTGTTTTATACCTAAATTGACCGCTTTAACAGCCTTCTGCATAAGGTCTAGGTCAGAAATCATTCCGCCAGTCGACTTTCTTAGGGATGCTATAGATACATTATTCAATCTACTGAATGCCCTTTCTACGTTCCTTGACTTAGTCGCTAACTGCGTCATCTTAGCAGCGAACTCAACAACTTCTTTAGCCGCGAATACAGCTGACATAACACCTCCTAGCTTAATGAGATTCTTGCTAAACTTATCGGCGTTGTTGGATGATTTATCTAATCCTTTATTAAATTTGCTATCGTCAAGCGTAAGTTGTGCTACAAGCTTTGATATTATTGTACTCATACGTTTATATTTTGTTTTAGTACCTTTAGCATATTTTTTAATCTATCTTCTGGTATCTTTTGTAACTCTTTCCTAATTAACTTATCTAATGTAGGTAATTTCATAACCTCTTTAGCACTTATAGTCTTCTTACTCATTCCTGTGCTGTTGTACTGTGAAGCTATTATATGTCTTGTATAATCCCACTGTCTCTCTATTCGTCTCTCGTACCCTACTGACAGATAGTCATATTCCTTCCAAGTCATATTAAGAAGAGCGTTATACTCTATACCCATCTCTGAGCCATAATCGAGTATATCTAATACCGTTATTATACTTCTACTTTTTTTTTAGACTTGGCAGGCCTCATCTTTGGCATACTCTCCACCAAAGAGTTGATAAATGTTCCGAGTGACTCTGGGTCCAACTCCTCTATCCAATCTCCTACGTCGTATGTTGTATGATTAAATTCTTCTCCTGATACTCTAGCACCATCTTTAAGTGCAGACCATATAAGGTCTCTTAACTCAGCTCCTGTACCATTACTTAGTTTAGCTAAATCACTATTCATATCAGTGATGCTTATACCTCGTAATTCACAATATAGGATAGATTGATTCAATCCTATCTTTATTTCTCTTTCTTTTCCTCCGATATTCATTATAATCCCGTTTAAGCGTTATAATAAGCCCTCTAAGAGACTTTCTACATTTCTAGGTACTAAGTACTCATTTAACATAAAAGTCGCTTAAAAGGCGTTATTTAAAGTTTATTTAGCTTACTACTGTCTTAGCTAACTCGCCAGTACCTTTGAAAGTACAGCTCCAAGTTGCTATCTCACCGTCTGCTCCAGTTAATGATGCAGATGTACAAACAGCGTCTCCACTCCAAGTTACTTCTCCAGTAACTCCTACTCCTCCAGCGCTCTGTCCGAACACTAAACTTGTCTGATTTGTATCAGATAATATAAGGTCTGAGATATCAACGTAAGACTCGCTAGAATCTAATTGATAAAGACCGTCTACAGTCACTTCCCAACTACGAATACCAGCGATATTCTGTTCCCAGTTACCATCATTATCCTTGCAAGAAGCAGCTATTGTAGCTTGATTTATATTAAGTGTACAAGTAGTAGAGCAAAATATTTGTGATTCTGACCCAGATGTACCGAATGCTACTAGTAAATCTTTACCTGCTATTAAATTTGCCATAATTGTATTATTTATATTGTTGATTATTTATTTCGAGTCTCTAGTCTAATTGTTGCGCTATAAACTCGTATTGTAGTGTACCTGCAAATAATTTACCTGTAGGTAGTATTTGTTGTACTCCTGTGCTATTAATTAGCCTCCAAGTCACCATTTGGAAGTGATTAAGAGGTAATACATACCCTTTAGTAGGCTGTAATGCTTCCTTTATACTAGAATATTTAGTAAGTAAGTCACTTATACTGCCAGAATATGTATTTTCCGCGCTATATAGGTCTAAAATTACAGTTCCTACTACTATAAACTTATCCTTATTTTCACTCTCAGTTATGTCTATCTTAGTAATATATATAAAATCTTCTGTATTATTGTTTGTTACAACCGTCTTTACAGGTGCTATATCATCAAGATGCGCCTTAAACGCAACTATTAAATCTCTATTTATATCCTTCATAATTATTTACCTTCTAATGCGTTCTTAATCTTTCTATTAAAGTATGATGCTACCTTTACGATAGAATCTCTTATATAATGGTATCCCATAAATCCTCCTAAACCGCCGCGCTCTATCCAATTCGCGTAAGGTGTATTAGGAGAGATAGTTCTGGTCTTACCAGACTTCTCTATACCTATACTGCCTGCTAATCTTCCGGTCCACTCTACAACGCTACGTCTTAGTGTCGACTTCTGATTAGCTTTAACCTTATTGGATGTATCGTCTAACACTCTATCAAGCTTTCTATTAACTTTACGTTTGTAAGAGTTAACATCTCTTCTGTATTTAGAGGTATCTAGGATTATCTTTACTTCGCTCATACTATAGAAGCCTTTATTATAGTGTACATACCATTAGGCGTATAAGTTAGAGATATAATCATACACTCTAACGATGCTCCTAATCTGGTATACACAAGAAGTTTATTATTTTCGTTTATACCATACTCAGATGTACGAATTGTTATAGTAACGTCTGTGGTATTAATCTCTACAGCTCCATCAGCAGAATATCTGCCACCAGAACCATACGATAGATTACACCATATATCAGCTACCTCAATAGTAGATGAAGGTATACAGCTAGAACCTTCTAAAGTTCCTCCATCCTCTGTTACTCTGTATGTGAAAGCTTCTAACATAGACGTCTTACCACCTACATCATCGCTTACAAGAAACTCAGAGTACACAGTTAATCTGCTATCCATCTTGCCTACTGCTAAACCCATATCTTCTGTCTGTATAATGCTACGTTTGTATTATTAAGTAAGAAGTGCTGTAAGTTTGCTAAGTCACCTCTATTATCGTATAGGAAAGCTATTACTTCTAGCCATCCTAACTTAAGACCGTCAGGTACATTAGGGTATGTCTCGTAGTATATTGATAAGGAATTCTCTATATCTTCGTCGAGAACCAATTCTAATCCGTCGTAGGTGTACTCCACTGACTCACTAGTAGTAAGGTCAGTCACCTCTATAGAGTTACTGGTTACAGGCTCTAACGGTAATACGATAGACTCTCTAGGTGATATAGTAATAGCAATCTCGTTAGCTACTAAGCTTCTGTCGGTATAATCCTCTATTATAACCCTCGATTGGTCTATAAGCGAGGTGATAAGTGTATCATCAGCTGTACCGCTTACTCTCATATGCGCCTTAGCTAACTCCAACGTAATATCGTTTGTACCGCTTTTATCTCTCTGTGTAAACTTAATCATTATTGTAGTCCTCCTAATTTTGTACCTAGACATATAAACCCTTCAATAGTACCTCCGTCTGCTTTAACTCTACTCTCGTAGGCGTAAGCCTGTACAGGTATACCAAAGCTATCGTAGTAAGCGTAACGTATACGTTCTCTCTTACTCTTCTTTTTGCGGTGTTCAAATTGATGTGTTCCCATCTATGTCTTCTTGGTGTTAATAAGAGGAGCAGCGTTAACTACTCCCCTATAATTGTTATTTATCTTACGCGTCGTCTAGAGCTGCAATAGCTGTAGCAAAGTCTCCTATAACAAAAGCTAACTTATCATTAGTCTTGATACGGAATGCTACTCTCATATTAGCAGTAATAGTTGAGCGGTTGAATAGAACGTCATTCTCATTCTGCTCAAATACTCTAACAGCAAGTGAGTCTCTAACGAAAGCTTTAGCTCTAGAGAAGTCTCCCATAAGGAAGTCACCCTCAGTCATACCAACATTCTGTATGATAGGTATTCTAGCTACAATCATCTTGTCTCCATCGTAGTAAGGTATCTCTATATAACGACCGTCTGCTATCTTAAGCAAGTCAAGCTTAGCTACATCGGTAGGATGCATAAGAACGGCGCTAGGGAAGAATCTTCCTAATCCAGCTACAAAGATTTGATTTAAAGCTGTACGCATAACGTCTGCCTCGTTAGGCTTAGTCACACTGTCAGCGAATGAGCCAGCTGCATAAGTAGTGGCTTGAGGTACTATACCTAAAAGGTTATTACCTGTACCATCACCTGATAGTAATTGTGCGTCTAAAAGCATCTGTAGATCTTCTAGTAACTCACTCTTTATCTCTCCTGCTAAGAAACCAACGTCTTTGATAGACTCGTTAGTAGCTTTCATATACTCAGAAAGAATCTTTACTTTAGTTGACTTCTCTGTGTACTCTAAGTCACCCTCTGCCAAAGTAGCATTCTCTGCTCTCATACCTGCTGAGTTAGTCTTGTCTGTACGCTCAATC
>QMTT01000053.1 GCA_003663565.1 Thermoplasmata archaeon | reverse complement strand
TATATCCCTTTTATACAGCATTTCAACTGCAAAAAGCGCTCCACCTATTGGACTTCTAAAGAGCGTTGAGAGAGCTGCAGCCATTCCAGATATAAACATTATCCTCCTGTCTATAAACCTAAGGTTAAAGACTCTTGATATTACAGATGCAATACCAGACCCTATTTGGATCCCAGGACCTGCAACACCTCCGCTACTCCCTGTGCCTATAGCAATTGCAGAGGCTATTGCCTTAACAATAGGCACTTTAGCATTGACTCTTGCTCCCTTTAAATGGTATGCTGATATCGCGGCGTCAGTCCCAGAACCTTCTGCCTCCTTTGCGAACCTGTATACAATATACGAGCTTACAAACACCCCAGTCAATATTATTAGTGGCATTAGCGCCTTTCTTGAGATGTATGGATAGACATACGATATATCCTTATATGCTAGGGTTATTTCGTGAGATGCTCCTAAGGCTATGGATGATAGTGATACCACGAGTTTTAGGAGATACGAGAATCCTAGGAGGGAGTACCCAACAACCACTCCTACAACAGCTCCTAATATTAGCCACTTCTCAAAGTAGTACATGTAGGACAATCCCCTTGAAACCCTTGCGCTCATAGTAATCCCCATTATATAGGAAATCTCAGCTTTGCCATAATACCTCCGAACCCTCTGAGTCTTATTCCACCCTCGTGTGTTGTAGAGATTATCGTTACTCTTGCCCTGTAGGACTCAGCCTTCTTAATGATCTCTATTCCCTCCTCAGTCCTCGCAAGCTCATCCGTGATTAAGAGCTCTTCCACAGCGCCATAATCTAAAGCTTTTAATACATTTTCTTTTCCGTATGCTATGAGATCTCCCCTAAGTATCCCAGCCATGTAGTCCTCGACCTTCTTCATCTCAAAGCACACTCTTTCCTCTTTCACGATCTCCTCTATTAGACCTCTATTGATGGCCTCTCGTATCCCTGGGATTCCTGCGTGAGCTGTGTCCACCGTTTTGAACTTAACCTCAGGCCTTTTCTCTCTTAGAAACTTTATAAAGCCCTCTTTTGCCACACCTGGCCCTACTATTATAATTGGATTGTTTCCTTCGTACACGTTGTCAAGCATTGAAAGTACCTCGCCATAAAATTCCTTTTCTCCCCACTCGGTATCCTTAGTACCATGCCTATACGCCTCCCCTATCATCTCTATAGATCTCTGCGTCAGTACAGCTACTGTGGCCTCCGAGTCATCTAAGGAAACAAATATTGCTCGTGGCCTCTTAGAGGCTCTCTCAGCATCTCTCAGCCTCTTAAGATCCTCCTCAAGCCACTCCTCCTTTATTATAGTGATCTCATCCCCTACACGAACAGATATAGTGTGATACTTTCCAAGACCCTCATCAAGGCCGTACTCTATTCTACCCTTTACCCTCAAAGTTGAGGAGAACTCATGAAACTCAACACCCTCTACTCTGATCCCAAGCCTTACTCTCATAACCTCTTTCTTCCTGGACCGAGACACATCTTGCCTCTCTGATAACCTTCTCAGAGTGTATCCAAAGACAAGATCTCCAGGCCTTATTATATTATACAAATGCCAGAGATCATCTAAGTTCTCTGGCGTTACCTTGATCTCCCTGCCTTTAGTATCTACTACCTCGAACTTCATGTAGATCTCCCCTTGAATTTCTCCCAAACTCTTCTCGCACGTTCCCCGTAATACTCTAATATTTCAACATTTCCTGGAGGAAGTATTGAAAGTACATAAGATACATCGAATCCGTAGGCTTCTGCAACAGCATTAGCAAAAATGTTCTTGTCTATGTCACCAGGAGCTATTATAAGATAATCGCTACTGTGTCTCTTTACAGCGGATACTGGACCACACATAAGTTTCTCGTAACCCTCTACGTTTACAAGCCCTATTCCGCACTTTATCTCTAGGTTGTAAATATAGTTCCTTTTTCCCTTAATCACGAAAGCCCCTAATGGGAGGTACTCTCCCGGATTAGGGGTCTTTGTGACTTGATGAGGGTATACCCAGTAAGCATCTGCCATGTATATCCTTCCCCACGCTCTTGAGTGAAGGACAGCAAATTCGCAGGCTTCTCTTATGGTATCTTTATCTATATCTTTACCCAGAGACTTTATAACAACACTTGGTGCACCGTGAATATCCGCATGAGCATATAAGTCTTTCTCGTCAAGATACCTTCTAACGACTTCTTCGTTTGTCCTTGCGTCCCTACCAGCTATTACTATATGTCCTGAGGACGATATGAACCACTTGTATTTCTCAAACCAGAATCTTCTTTCTTTCCTCTTTTTCGATATCATTTGTACTTTGGCCTTTTCTAGTTCGTCTTTCATTTTTCTTTTTATATCCTCGATGGTCTTCTGAAGCCTTTTTGCCCTCTCCTCACAGTCCTTTGCCTTTGAATAATACTCACTTATGCTCTCATGTATGCTCTTATTCAAATATAGTTTTATTGAGAACCCACCCTTTGGTACGTTTATCACTACATAGTTTTCTCTCGTATTAAGCTCCTTTAGTATTCCCATATTACGTATCTTGTTTAAGATCTCTAAATTGTTTTTCTTGAAGGCGTCTTTTATAATTTCAAAAGCCATATTAAGCTCTGAAAAATATTCATAGGCCTTGTCCGCTATTTTCCTATAACTTTCTGCCTTTGAGATTAGTCTTTCAAGGGCTTCCCTTTGTTGTCTTAATATCATGCTATATTTTTTCTCTATTTTCTCCTTTACTTCCTTTATTTCATGTTCCCTAGTCAAATATGGTTTAAGAGCAAATTCCTCAATTGCTTTATGTATACTCTCAAATTCCTTAATATCTATCATGGATTTTTCGTATATAGTGAATCTTATAGGGGCTATCGAAATAATCTTTTCCCCTTGGAGGTATACATATGCCTTTTCGCTTTTCTCACACTCTTCTATTATTCCTTTAATTGTCGTAAGAACACTCTCTAACTCCTTTTCTGTAAGCATATTTACTCTCTTGTTTTTCTCAATTGAAGCCCTCGCACATACCTCTTCTGCAAGTTCTCCTCCAAGACCCATCTCAACAGCAAGAAATCTAACAAGATCCTTGGAGCTCTTTTCAGCAAGTTCTTTAAACTCCTTCAGGCTTATTTCCCTTACATTCGGTCTCTCAGGAGGAAACACGTAAGGTATTCCAAGCTTTATTTCTCTATGGCGCCAAGCTCCATGATAGTGAGCATATATGATTTTGTTAGACTTCTCTACTATAAGATTTCCATCACCAAAGAGTTCAAGGATTATCCTAATGTCCTCCTTCTTTTCAGATGATTTACCTTCAATAACTATTATTCTCTCGAAGCCTTTCTGATAGACTTTTTCTACATAGATTTCTCCAATGGATCTTCTAAGAGCCATTATCTTTGGAGGTGGCGTCTTAGGCTTTGGTATATCGTATTCTGTTCTACAAATCCATTTTCCAACATTGTATACCCACTCCTCAGACCCAGAACCTACTCTATAAAACTTAAATGAGTACATATTGTCATCTATCAAGTATATCTTGTCTAGACGCATCTTTCCTTCTAGATCTTTAACAATTCTTGCTATGGACAAGCTATTCATATTGTAATCACTTGACAAAGCCTAGAACACCTCCATACAAGACTTCTTGTGTGATTACCATTGGAAAATTGATATTAAAGATCCTTACACTGTTTAAAATAAGAGCACTATGAATATAAAACTTAGAGAGAACAAATATTTAAAGAAAGAATTCTTAACATGTATAATTAACCCTCAACACGATCACAAGGTGCTATCCATGAGTTCCAAGGAGAAGAAGTTTACGTTTAAGGAACTCGATGAAGTAGCATATGCGCAAGAAGCACTAAAGAACGTTAAACTAACACTTTATGTGGTAGCACTTGGAATCATTACAGCATTTATATCAACTGGAATCTCAGTGACGGGGATTCCTTACAAGATCCAAATAGCATTTCTCCCAGGAATCATTTGCCTCTTCATGCTCAGAAGACTTTATGAGATAGTTGGAATACCAAAAGAGGATATTAAGATCTCAAGATACCTTTGGATACTGTTCCTTTACACAATAACTTGGGTAATTTCATGGATAGCTCTTGTTAACATACCAATCATATACGAAAGGGTGTTCAATGCACCGTACCCATACACATAGGAAGCTCACTTTTTCCTAAATATAATTTATTAAGAAACTTCAAACCAGAACCTGTAAGAGGTATTAGTATTCTAGAACCTTTTTCGAAAAAATCTTCATTCATTAGCCTCTTAAAAGCCGCATAGGCCACTGCTGAAGTGGGTTCGACAAGGAGACCCCAAGAGAACAGTTCCCTAAGAGCTTCAACGATCTCATTATCACTTACTGACACACATGTGCCTTCTGTCGCTTTCAAAGCATCTTTTATCTCCTTAAGTCTTGGAGGGTTCTTTATCATTATTCCCTCTGCAAGAACACTTTTTTCCTCTCCTACTCTACGGCAAATACTTTCATAGCCTGTGGCTTGAGCTGCTATCATAACAGGAATATTCGATGTCAATTCAAGCTCATGAAGCATCCTAAATCCGTTATATATTCCAAGAAACAAGGTTCCACTTCCAACGGGCGATATCACATAATCTACATAGTTTAATTGTTCATAGACTTCAAAGGCTATTGTCTTTATACCCTCCACGAAGAATGGATTGTACCAGTGTCCTACATAGAGCCCTAAAGAGCTTTTTCTAGCAATCTCATGAGTACGGTCTCTATCACCGTTTACGATGTGCACTCTAGCTCCAAATATCCTAAGCAGTTTTATCTTCTCCTCTGACGTGTCTCTTGGAACAAAAACGTTTACATCTACTCCTTCAGATAACCCATACATTGCAAAGCTTATTCCAGCGTTTCCTGAAGAATCTATCACTATTCTTCTTATGCCGGTTTCTTTAAGAACCGAGAAGCTTGTAAATGTACCTCGATCTTTAAAAGATCCAGAAGGCATCACATACTCTAGTTTAAAAAATATTAGACAATCTTTAACTCTCCTCTTAACTATGGGTGTTATAGGGGGTATTATTGATGGTATAAACTCCTCTTTTATTGGTAAAAGCTTTATATACCTTCTGACATCGAGATGCTTCGAAACTAAGTCCTTGAACGTTCCTTTAATGTGATAGTCCACAACAAGTGTGCCTCCACACTTACAGATAATTTTGAACTCATCATATTCCCTTCCACAGCTAGTGCATCTTAAGACATATTCCATGGCCTTCTTACCTCCCATGGATCCAAATCTAGATAGAACATTAGAAACTTAGCTTTTTCTTCTATATCCATAGAAACTATCTCATCCATTAAATAACGTCCTAAAACTATTCTATAATCTCCCTTCTCAACGTATTTCCTAATATCCTTTCCATGCGATGCCTCCTGAAGAGCAATCCTTAGTGCAGCCATGATATCACTGAATACCTTTTCTAGGATGTACCAACGCTCATTTATAAAGGCTATTAAAAGAGCGTTCTTCTTTGAGAGGTTCTTCTTGAGAAAATTAATCTCATGATCTCGCATGCTTCCATGAGGTCCTTTTCTTATTCTAGAACCATCTCCTTGTTTGATAACCCTAAATAGGATCATTACTCTCTTATGATCTACGAGATACTCAACATTTATTCCAAGATCCATTAGTTTGGTCTTTAATCCTTCTGCACTTCTTTGAAGCTCTGTGTAGATTATGTCAGGATGGTAACTAAGTAACTCTTCTGGAAAAATCAAAGCAAATAAGTCTTGCAACTCCATTTCGTACAGTTTTCTAATATACTCATCTATAAGTCTTTCATCGTATTCCAGTGAGAAAAATCTCGACAAGTCCCTTAGGTTACCCTCTTTTAATAGTGAGAGTACCCTCTTAGAAGCCCTAGAAACTATTTCAATAGCATTCTTCCCTACGGCAGCTGCTACATTCCTTTCAGGGTCTACAGGATCTAAAAAAAGCATCGGAGACTTCTCCTTTATCAATTTATGAGTCCCCTTTGATCCCACCTCCTTCAGGGAGAGTATTACAGAATATGGTTTCCAAGAGCTCATCGCCTTAATAGCTCTGAGAAAGTCCTTATAATAAACTGCTAGAAGCTCAGTTAAATAACCAGAGAACCCACTAACCCTTGCTTCTGCACCATATACTCCTATACTTCTAAAGAAAACCTTGAGCACTACAGCAAGATCTCTCAGATGGTCATTCGCAGCATAAATATTATTAAGCCATGCATTGTGCTCTACACTTCTATCAACAGGGCTTTTAACCTTCTGCCCTCTTTTCCAACGAAAACATGGGACTACCTCAACACTTATTTCCATAAAATCTTTTTTTATAGTCCCCTTGAAATACGGATGTGCGGCATATTCAACGCTGGGTTTAACACCATATCTCGCATAAAATTCACGTGCAGCTTCTTCAAAGAACATAGAAAAATAGTCAAATGACCACTCCCTTGGATGCACTATAAAGACATCTAAGTCAAACTCTTCGTTAAGTGCAGTCTTTCTAGGGATTGATCCTACAAGCTCTACTGAAACCTTTGAACTTTT
>QMTT01000052.1 GCA_003663565.1 Thermoplasmata archaeon | reverse complement strand
ACGCTTCAAATCGTCAAGAGCCTCCCTATCGGTTTTTACGCTCTTATCCACGCTCTTCCCATCCGACCCGCCAGAATCATTCCCCGAACTCCCCGCAGGAAGCAGAGTAACCGGTATCCACCACTCATCCCGCCAAGGCTTATTCTCAAACCCAAGCCCAAGCCTCTCGTTAATCTCATTCGCAGTAAAGCCCATCTCAAACAGAACCTTTGCCACTTCAACCTTCTCTTTAAAGTCCTCCTGAAATGCCGGCACATTAGAATAATCAAACTCAAGATAGATTCGGTTGTTATACGGATAAACCAACCCCCTATTCAAAGCATCCTCAACCTTTCGCAAAATAGGGGCAATCGTATAAAGCCAGAATATCTTCATCTGCCCCATAAAAGTCGCATAATTCAAATCCTCAGTGATGTTGAACAACGCCTTTGGCACCCGCCAAATCCCTAAAATCTCCTCCCTCGCATACCGCCTCTGTTCAATAAAGTCCATATCCTTGTGCGAATACGACAGAGTAACCGGCTTAAGCCCGGCCTCCAGAATCGCCACCCTGAACGCCTTTCCCACGCCCTTGTGCCTCGCCTCCCACTTCTTCCTGATCCGCTCAACAATCTGTTCGTTAAGTTTCTGGTCAGTCGCCAACGCCAGCCCCGGCGTTGCGTCGTTCTCAAAGAACGCACGGTTGTAAAGCAAAGCAGCGTAATCCACATCTATGTTCAACCCCGCAGGCTCCAGAGGAGACAACCCCCTAACCTCATCGTAGGGATTGAAGTCCCGCAAGTGAATAACCTCCTGCAAACCAAAACTCGTATTCCCGAACCGCCATCCCTTTAACTCCTTTTTGTCGCCGTTGCCCTCAACGATAGGCTCGAACTTGCTCGGATTAAACACATACAAGCCATAAGGCAACTTCTTCCCCGTCGCCTGCCCTACCGTGTCCATATCCTTAACGATAAACGCCTCCCCGTATAACGCATAGAACCCCACCACCGCCTGCAAGAAATCCGACCGGGACATAAATGGATTCGGATTCTCCAGCAGTCTCTCAAGATCCGAATCCTCTGCAGGTTCGCCAGTTTGCCAGTTCTTTAACACGATCTCCGCCTGCGGAACATTATCCGCAATCGCCTTGATAGCCTTATAGACATTGCTCACCTGACGATAAGGCTGGCGAGGAGACACACCTCCAAACAAAACTTTATCCTCCATCACAGACGCCCATAACTGCTCCCAACTCTTTTTCCTCACCAATCCCAATTTACCCAAAACCCAATCAACCAACCCCATCTATACCCCCTCAATACACGAAAGCCCTCGCTCCCTCTTCAAAACTCTTACACGCAAGCCCAATAGACCAGAAAGCATCCCCGTGTCCTTCTATCGTCTCAGGTGAATTCAAATCGTTATCCATACTCAATAGCGACCCCCTCTGCCTGCTATCATTCAACAACCTAACCTTCCCTTCCGAGAACAACCTATCCATCACGCTTGCGATCTCCCACCTAAACTTCCCAGTCAACACTGCTCCTTCCAACCCCTCCGGCACCTCACCCCTCTCAGCAAACCCCTCCAACTCCGCACGAGTATTATCGTATTTGCCGTTTAACACCCCAAAGAACTCCATTGCCATCTTCACATACGCCAACTGATCGTTGTAATCCACCCCGTCAAACCACTTACTATGCACCTGCTCCAGCACATCCCGCTTGTAGTCATACCTGAAAACAACAAAGTGGCTCGGATGCCTCTTTTTACCCAAATCCCAACCACAGAAACAATCCCCCTCCAGATCGTATGTGTCCCTGAAGATGTTGTAATTCCGTAAAGTCCGGTCAATCGCACTATCAATCTGCTCAACAGAAAAGAAGCCCTCCTCACTCCGAACCGGCCGACATAAGAATTCCTTGTTAAACGCCTTATCCCCGATTATTCGTTTCTTCTCCATCAAAGAGTCCCAACTCCACTTTTCCGGCCAAAGCACCCTTTTCTCATCCCAATTCAAAACAGCAGGATACACCCGCAAATCATACTCCTTCACACCCTTCAACAGACCAAATAAATCCCGTTCATCTTGAGGAGTGCCAAATAAATGCAACTCCTCCTTAGGCATACTTTCCACCTCTTCCAAGAAAATCCGATTAATCTTCTCAATCTGAGTTAGATTAAGCCTGTTCTCAGGATCCTTTAAGATGTCATCACAGATAATTCCAACCGGGTGCTGGCCCCTCTTAAAGGCCAAAACACCCGCAGGCTCAACGATAAATTCCCTCCCCTGCTCGTCAACCATCCGAATAATCCCCTCCGCCTCAGTCAACGATTTGAATCGGGAAAAGTAAGGATTCGCCTCAAGATACCGCTTCAACCTCTTTAACTGCTTCCCCGCAAGATCAGACTTATAAGCCATATACAGCCAATCGTTATAGGCCCTATCGTTGCGATATAACTGCCAAGCAAGGTAGGCCAGCGCAACGGTCGTTTTAAGATGAAACCTTGCCGAAACCGTAGCCGTGCGATTGAACCTCTGCAATCGGTAAGCCCACTCAACCAGATGATCCCCAAATAAAAAATCTCCATCAACACGCTTAACGCCGATGGAGAACACCCCAAACAAGAAATGCACAAACGAAACCTTAAAAACCGAATCTCTCTCGCAACTGCCCGAGCAAGTCCTCTTGTAATTCTCGGTCAGAATCGTCAATCTCACCCCCCTTAATCTGATTCTGGACGATATTTTGAATCATAACCGAACCATCCCGCCATCTGTCTGGCGCCCGGTTGATAAGAAAGAACTTAATCGCCTGCAAATTCCCCTCGCTTATCTTCTGAAACAACTTGCTCTCCACAAACTCAACAAACGACTGATCAATCTCGTCCAACGCCTTCTTAAACCGCTTATTCCTCTTCATCCACTTATAGACAGTCGTCCTTGAGCGAATACCCACAGCCCGGCAAGCAGCCGAAATGTTCCCAAAAGACTTGCGATAAGCCTCAAGGAACAATTTCTTTTTGTCCACTCCGTTTACCCTCATCTCAACTCCATTGTAGCGATTTTCCACAAAAATTCAATCTTTTTCCACATTTTTTCAACAATTCGTCCAAATTAGTGGTAAAAGCAAACAGAAAACCTCAAAAATCAGACACATAAACCTCAAAAACAGAAACTACCTCAGGCAGGGCAATGACCACAACACGGTTTTACTCAATCTCATAAGATATCACTCTATTCTGTATGTCTCTTTTGATATCTGTAATCTTGAATAACCTTAAGAAAGAAGTGCAATATAATTCCCCATCACGTTTCTTCACTTTATAAACAAAAAGATTCGCACTATTGTCTCCATCGAAAACTACTTCATAAACCCTCGTTGATTTGCCATCTTGAAGAGGTTTGACATATTCTTTACCTCCAAAATTATTTAAAAGTTTCCGAATAATCCTTTTATGCAACCGCATAATCTCACCTCCTTCAATTTGTTTTTAGTCACTTTCCACCTCCTTGTTTCTCACTGACCACAACGCTGTATGGAGAAAAGTGTATTTGTTCCCATTTACCAACTCCGTTTAATCTTTCATCGTCAGATAAACAACTTGAACAAGCATAATCATATTTTCGTTCCATCACCGCACCTCCCTTACCCTGCAATAATGCCCGCACCCACTACATCTATAACTATACTCCAGTATAACCTCCTCACCGCAACATTCTGATAATGCCCCTTTCAAAATCTGCTTTTTCTTTTCCCCTCTTTCTCCAGCACCTAAAACAATACCACCCAACAACAAACCAATATTAGCCCCTATCCAAAGCCCCAACCAAAACATCATCGCCCCCTTTCGTTAAATAGCCTGCCCCGCAACTCTTTTTCCTTCCCCTTATCCATCAAGACCTGGACCTCATCCCCCGAAACAAAATTGAACACAATCGCAACCTTATCCCCAATAGGCTTTGCCGACATTCTCTCCACGTTATCCAAGTTTATCCAAGTGTTTCCTGCGTCTATATAATTCATATCCCCCTCCACATTTCCCTGAAACACCTTGAACATAACTGAACCCCATTGAACAATACAACCACAACTTTCCCCTCTTCCCCGCAATTATCGCACTTCATTGAGGGGCGACGGGAGGAGTAGGTGGCAGACCTCCTCCCGTTAGGGGATGAACTATTTCTTGTTTTTCTTGCGCTTTTTCTTTTCAACTCTAACATACCTCAGCAATACAACCGTTTTCTCATCTTTTCCTTTCTCTTTCCTCGCCCAAACGTCATACACCCGATTGTCATTAAAGAACTTACGCAACCCATCCAGCACCCCCTTGATTAAATTGTCTATATCACACCTTGCGATATCTGACCTGACAAACAACAACTCTACCTTAACCACTTCATCCTTGCGTATCTTGCGTAGCCCTGCCTCTAAAGCGCAATCTCTTATTGCCCTTTCATACCGCCTGCTCTTTGCTGGAGTGTAGAAATACCCCTTCTTGGTGTATCTTGCCCTGGCTAAAGGTATAGGCTTGCCCTTTACCTCAAAACACCAGAAATCATTCATCCTACCCTCCCGTTAGATATAAAAACTAAACTATCCCCATCTATGATCCCTCTCTTTTCGTCCTTATACACTAACCCGCCTAAAACAACTTCCTCCCCCTCTTCCCATTTGCGAATAATTCTTTCCCATCGTTTCCAGTTCCTAAATTTATCTCCGACATATGCCCTACAACTGCGATTTTTCAACAAATCTCTCATAAAGACCCAATACAGCCTCCCTTCCCACCTTCGGGAGACATCTTCTTTAATCTTGACCACCTTGAACATCTCCCCTCCTTTCCAATGCTTTCTTTATATACGCCTTCTCGTCTAATAACGGAATCCACCTCATTCCTGCCTGCTCGAGCAATTTTTTGGCCTTGTTATATACCCTCGCTAAATACTGCTGGGCATCAGGGATCTTCTTAATCGCTTGCCTCTCCTTCTCGCTAACCACCGCCTCAACTTCTTCGTTCCACGCAATACTCACCTCCCGAAGCCATCTATATAAACATATCGACTCCAAAAGCAACCCCTCATACTTCTTTATCTTCTGCCCAATCATATCGTATAACCCTTCCCACAAATCCGACCTCTCCCTTAAATCAGCCCTTTCAGCCTTTCTTCTGTATTCCTCAATCCATCCTATCTCTAAGGGCGTCCACTCTTCATTTTCCCACCCCACTTTCGCGAACTTCAGTTTTATGTCAATAAACAACGATTGTATTAACTGCCCGCCACTTTGTTTTTCAGCCTCAACCAGCCACATACTCCCCTCCTTCCTGTTCCATTCTCTTTTTCCTTGCTATCTCTTTCATTTTATTCCGAAACTCAATTATCTCCTCTCTACTGATCCCTCCTATCTTTTCCTTTGCCCCCCCGGATATTCTCCCTGCTATCCTAATCCTATCGAACTTGTCCTGTGCTTTAGATAACCAATTATACAGAAACCGCTTAAAGTCCTTTTTTGCCTTCCTCTTGTTTGCTAATAACCACGCCTTCGCTTTAAACAACTCCCGATCATTGCATACGTCAGGAAACGCCTCCAACCAATCCTTGTAAAAAGGCTCATCTTTAACTCTATTAAAGAAATCATTGACTCTTTCCTCGTAGGATTTGTCCGAACCAGATTTTATCGGTTCGGACATTATATTATTATTTTTTGTTGTATTCTTTTGTGTATGCTTTGTAATAGTTAGTCCCTTTGGGCTTGTCCTGTCAGTCCCTTCGGTATTCACCAGTGAGTCCCTTTTGTCCTCTCTTGTTAGCCCATTGCATACCAAATTAGATATAGCCTCAATTTTTAGATAATAATAATTTTTGGCGGGTATCCCTTCTTTTTTAACTTCAATCAACCCAAGTTCTATCAGTTTCTTCCTTATTCTTTTACATTGTTTAGGGGTTAATCCGCACTCTTCGTAAAAATCGTTATCGGTTTTCCATATTTTGTCTTGATGATTCCCTTTGTCCCACCAGTAAAGCAACTGCCCTAAAAACAAAGCTCCCGGGATATCATCTCCGAGAGCCTTTGATAACTTAACGTTGAAAGCAATCAATTTACCACCAAGCAAACTTGCGATGTGTTTATGAAAACTCATACCCAACCTCCCGCAAAATAAAAATGTCACCAGACAGGTAGAGAATGTAAAAGAATGCCCTGCGGGGTTGGGGGGGAGTTAGGAGAGGATGGCCAATCCCCGCAGGACACAAAAAAGCCAGAGAGTCGGGAAAGGCAGACCCAAACAAGGAGTTTTGGGAGGGTTTGCACTCTCTCTGGCTTATTTTTCTTACATCCATTATTAGCCTGCCTTTCCCTGCTTTCATTATACCCTTACTTTTTCTTGCGTGCAACCTTTTTTATCCTGAAGGTAGTGCTTTTCTTTATCTCTTTCAATGCCCTGTCTTTTATCCAATCGTATTTCAACGCCTTCGCAGAAGACAGACTTAACAAATCAAGCATATTCCTTTCTCTCAAGTCATCTATCACCGCTTCAACATCCCACACATATCGATTAGTAACACTATATCCAATCTGGTAATCACCAACGATGATATCTT
>QMTT01000051.1 GCA_003663565.1 Thermoplasmata archaeon | reverse complement strand
TAGGAAGTGTTTTTCTTACTTCTGCGAATGTCGTCTACATGTTCTCAAGGGACTTCACTTCACTCTTCTTTGGAAGGCTCCTAAATGGACTTGCAAGTGCTATGTTCGTAGCACCCTCAATAGCAGCTGCTTCCCTTATAGTCTCAGAGGAACTTGTTGGTAAGTCTCTGAGTTATAGGTCCGCAGCAGTATCTTTAGGAGCACTTGTGGGGCCAATCCTTGGTGGATACTTAGTGGACTATGTAAGCTATACAATGGCGTTTGCCCTCGCCGCATTTCTTTCACTATTAAACGCTATTGTATGTATTGTCTTCCATCTGAAGACTCATGGTAGATCACGCTTCCCGTTAGAAAAAGAGAAAGGGTCTTGGAGAGACGCCATAAACCCCACAGTGCTTCTCTTCACTGTAACATCATTTGTGAGTGGTTTGGCGTTCTTTACGTTCCGCAGTCTCCTGCAATCCCAGTATAAGGACCTAGGATATCCAAGTTCACTTTATGGATTACTTATAGCATGTTTTTCTGCAATCACAATGATTCTCAGGATCATATCCCCTAGGGTATTGGACAATGGCATAAGGAGACTTTTTGTGATATCAGCGATCTGTTACTTTGTAGTAGGTTTGGGAAGTATCGTGCTCTCGTGGGCTTATACTTATCCTGAGGCGTACATTCCCGTGGCCTTCTATGGTGTTGGATTTGGATTCCTCGTTCCAGCAGTACAGAGCATAATATCAATGAGTACTACAAAAAACGTAAGGAATAGGGCAATGACAATATATGCGATGGGATCTGACTTAGGAGGGTTCGTTGGTGGGATAATCTTAGGGTACGTCGCTCAGATTTACGGTTACGAGTTGGCGTACATGCTCATAGGGCTTCTCCTTATGATAGACCCTGTGCTGGTACTTCTTTACTTAAGAAGGATGAAAACAGTTGACATCTCCCCGCACTAAAGCGCGAGGATTTCTAATAGGGAGGTTTAACCTACTAAAAGGATGAACCCTTGGTGGCTCGGAGGCTTGCTAGAGCCCGTTAAATCATCGTAGAAGATCTTTAACATTCTCTGTTTTCCTCTCCACCTTATCTCTCCTGTGATCCTGAAAGTGCTAGACACTTTATTTACTGCTGAGAAAGCCTCGCGCCTTGGCGCGAGGAAGAGGTCAACATCTTTAGGATCGTTCTGGTCAGCCGTAACTTTTGTAGTGGCTGTGATCTCGTGCATCCTCATGGTTCAGTAATCTTTATTCGGGTCTGGGATTCCATATGTTGGGAACTACCTCGCAATAAGAAAAGCTCTAAAAATGTTTAAGGATTGTAGAGGATAGTAGGTGCTGAATTTTACACTTTTTGCCATTCACGACCTCCTAGAAGGAGGAAGTCTTCGAACTCTTCTGGTTTAACATCCTCGAAAAAACAGGTCAACATCCATGGAATAACAGTGTTTACCTATTATTTTCCTTGTTCGATGCTACCAATACCTCAAAAACTCCTCAAAGCCATCTGCAGAAAGTATCAAAATCATCCTCATGAATGCTCTTCTCTAAGACTCTCTAAGCCCAATTATCACAGGCCTCACAAGCTCAACTCCTCTTAACCTCATAAGCTTTCCTATAAGATCCTTCAATTCCTTCGTAGATCCCCTAACAACTATGATCTGTGCACACGTCTCCTTGCTCAGATGTACATGAAGAGAGCTTATTATGATGTCCAAGAACTCGTGTTGAATGTCTGTTAAGTTCTTGTCGACATTTGAGACGTCGTGGTTATAAATGACTATTATCGTCCCCAATGCCTCACCATGAACACGCCACTTATGTTCTGAGATGAAAAGCCTGAGGGCCTCCTGGATAATCTTCGATTTATTTGACACGCCTAAGGCTTTCATACACTCGTCCAGTTCAAGAGCAAGTTCCTTAGGAATGTAAACTCCAAATTTCATTTCCTTTCCCAATTCCATACACCCTCATTAGACACTACTTTCTCATCTGTCTAAGTGCTCTCTCCTTCAATGCCCTAGTCTTTCTCTTCTTAAGTATCTTCAATCCTATAAAGGATACCGCTACTACACCACCCCCAGCTCCTATATAAAATATGTTCTCTCGAATGATTTCAACGATGCTTGCTCGAGGAACGTTTATCTCAACGGGATTGCTCCATGCAGAGTAGACGTTCTCCGTGGAAACATATGCTCTAACCCTAACGTAGTACGTTCCAGAGGGAAGGGAGACATTTATCTCGGCGATGTTAGTGAAGTTATCGTGAACTATATTTGTGAAGGACTTGTCAGTGCTTATCTGAACCTCATAAGCATCCGCACCCTTCACATTCGTCCATGCTATGTACACCTTCCCTCTCTCGGGGTACTCAACGAAGGCTATCTCAGGAGACTCAAGGTAGTTTGTCATCTCCTGTAGGGTTGCGTAGTCTGAGGCATAACCGAACGTACTGTTCACTGCCCTCACTTCTATCATATACATCTCCCCAGGCTCTAGCCCTGTAATCACGACGGATGTCTGAGTGGTCTCAGCATTGAACACCCTATTGCCCGTGGAGGACTCCACAACGAAGATCTCATACTTGTCAGCGTACTTCACGGGATTCCACTTGACAGAGAGGTACTTGTACGACTTCTCCTGTAGGGATAACTTCGGCTTACTCAACGTAAGGGCATTGGTCGAGAAACTTGAGATGTTCCACGGCGATTTATATCCAAACTTTGAGATGACCCTAATAGAGACATAATACGTGCTCTCTGGGCTTAGACCATTGATAGTTATCTCCTCTGACTTGGAAACACCAGAAGCGACGATATCCTCGAAGTCACTGTCCTTGGAGACCTTATACTCATAAGACTCTATCGTTGGGTACTTGGGAAACACGACGTTTATGGTGGCGTCTGTACTACCAGCTGAGATCTCTAAAGAAGGAGGATCGCTTAATGGAATGCTTACAGTAACTTCAGATGATTCTGAGTAGTATCCACGAGAATAAGCGCAAACAGAGATCTTGTAGTCTGCTCCTGGAGCGAGCTCTAAAGAGACGTTGTTGCTATTTGTCTCCTTCGACAGGAACTTAGTACCATCTGGAAGATATGCATCTATTACGTATTTCTCGGCCCAGTAGTAACTATCCCATGAGAGGTTTACGACATCACCAGAGCTTTCTACGTTAAGCCCATGCACTCTTGGAGGAACACTGGAGGGGCCAACACAGTATATTGTGGCGTACTCTTGAGTGGTCGTATTGTACGAGGAGAGCTCGACCTCTTGAGGTGCCCAAGGGGGAGCAATCATGTCCAAGACTTTCGGAGCTATGCCGAGACTATAGGCTTCAGGGTCAGCCCCTCCGAAAACCCAAAATCCTGGATAAACGTCAACATCCCTCCAAAGATCCCTCTCGTTAGGATCATAGCCTCCAACAATCACTTGATATTTCCACAATGGAAGCCCTGTGAGATAATCTTCTGGTATGTCCTTAACCTTCAACGCAACGTTTATAGAGTTCTCTTCACTCCATACAGTAGGTATTACCTCAGCATATGGGTTTTCATAGAATGTGACGTCAGAACCATCACCATGAACCCTTATTAGTATATCCCACGCGTGCTCCTCTGAGACAGTAACCCTTGGACCCTCTCCCAAGGAGGTCTCGCCTTCGCCCTCCTTCGCATCTATAATTATGTATACGTTCTGTAGGGAGAACCCATAGGACATGTTGTATATGTTAGGCCCCAATGTCTGAAATGTTATTCTAAATCCTATGAAATCTTGGGCATAATACACTTCGAACCTCGTGATGTCGAATGCCCCCTTAGGGAAATTTTCAGAGTCTATTGGATAAACGTATGATCCTGGGCCGTAATCATCGTTCTTGGAGTCATCCACTGAATATATAACTTCTGGGCTCTTTGGAACGCCATATATGTAAAGCTGATATGCAAAGGTCCCCCTTCCCCTGATCTGGACATAGTACTTACCCTTCGGTAGGAATACTGCTATCTTGGAGAACCTGCCAGTGCCACTATCATCGTCGCTCTTAATAAGAGAACCATGAGAGTCCTCGAGTATCAATATAGTGTCCCCTCCGTCGTAGCCCTCAACAGGCGCAGTCTCTATTATGACAAAGGACCACTGCTCGACATAGAAATAGACGTAATCAATATCCCCCGTAGGGTATATGGTCCTGTTCTGAACGTCCCCCAGAAGAGCTTCCTTAGCTTGATCTATGGAGTTATCAGGCTCATAGCAGTCAGGAGAGAGAGCATTCTGGGAGAGGGCATAGGATGAGCCGAGGGAAGACATGATCATTAAAGAAATGATTATGACAACTAGCGCAAAAGCAAGAGATCTCTCTGCCATCACGATCCCCATTTAGAGGATAGTCGTCATCACCCTATCGAGAGCACACCACTAATATATGGTCTTTTACTTAGTTATTCCCCATGATTATTATCGAGTGATATGAAATAGTTGAGACCCTCTCACGCTAAGGAGTAATCCCTATCTCCTATTTTAAGAAAAAGAAGAGAAGACGCCTAGAATGGAAGCTTGTAGTGCTTGACCACGATCTCATCCATTCCAAGTTTCTCGAGGATCCTAATCGGAACCTGCATTGAAACCTGCACTACTCCAGGAAGTCTTCCTATCTCTACAGCACCAGAAATAGTAACTCTGTTCTTGACCTCTTCAACACTCATTCCAAAGAGCTTTGCAGCCCTCTCAAAGCCTCTCTGTGCGGCGTCATTTATCGTTGGCCCCGATCCTATGATCTGCACTGGAGCCACAGGCTCTGGCTCTATGCCAAACCTTCTGGCTAAGTGAACAACGTTCTCCCACTCGTCCTCTCTCCATGGCCTTGCAAGTGGAGGAAGGTCCTCCTCAGGGGGCAGTACTATGGGCCCGTCTAAATTTAGGCCCTTTATAACGGAGACCTCTACTACGCTTCTCGCAGTCACATCGGTTGTGTGACCAGCAACCTCGCCATCTCCCTGCATTGCGTGAGCATCACCTGCGTAGACTCCTCCTCCCTTAACCTTCACGGGAGCTATGACTATTGCCCCCTCCCTTACGGAGTCAATGTCCATGTGTCCATCCGTGAGCTTCGTCTCGTATTCCTCTTTTGTTATTCTATAGGGATGCGGGGCATCTATGAGGAAGTATCCAAAGTCCCCTGCGTTGTGGGAGTCCGGAATGTCCACTGCTGGAACTGTTCCAAGCTGTCCTAGAAAGGGCCTCATCCTTGACGGAACGCCTACGATGTCAGCCCTTGCAAATATTAGAATGGGCACTTGCTTGGAGTTCTTTGGAATGGAGTGCCACTCCCAAGCATTTTTAGCTATTTCCTCTGCATGATTTTTGTCCACAGTTATTCCCACCTTATGATCGTGATCAAAGACCATCGTGTAGCCGTTCACCATTTTAAATGGGGATGCTGGAGATCCACAAAGCTTACATCTAATAGAGTCCTCTCCAATGCCCACTACCTCGAACTCTGGCCATGGCTCATTACATACTGGACACTTCTTCGCAACATAAGGATCTCCAACAAAAGCATTCTCTCTTGTCGTATCTACTCCTGAAGATGCTGCCCTAGAGAGCACCTTTACTTCCTTGACCTCGATGACTATGCCATCTCCAACATCTGCGCCTTCAACGGCTACAGGGGCATTTACTTCATGTCCTCCTCGAATTGTCGGTGTTATCATAGGTCCCCAGCATCCAGGAGCTGTCAAGAATATTATTCTCCCTCCATCTGCTACAGGACCTAGCATCTTGGAGTGAGGGCCTATAATGCCGTTCGTTTGGACGTCATTAAATATCTCATCCTCAAGTGCCATAGTATCACCTCACAAGATCTACTATGGTCGTCATGTGATTTATACTTTCCATGTAAGACCTAAAGCAGCATTTTCAGCTTAGTACTACGTTAATCTCTTGTGAATGGTTCCTAAGAGGAGCAAGACAATCCCCAGGATAAAAAGGGTTGAGACAAGGCCTAAGTGGTACTTCCAGGTAAAGGTAGATCACTTGTTTGAGGTCTCTAGAGAGGACCATAAGGGACACGGGAATAACGTCGTGGTTTTGAAAATAGATTGCGAATGCTTAAGGAAAAAGGGCATAAAGGTCTACGCAGCCTCTAAGTCAGTAAGGCTTGCCAGCCATGTGCCTCCAGATTGCATCATGATTTACCTCTGACTTACCATTTTATAAAATTATTGCTTGCAAAACCTCGCCTCCATAAACCTATACCTAAGGATGTAGGGGTTTTCCTCCCCCCGAAAGGGGAAGTAGGGGTTACCCTGAATGGGGCGAGACCAATGATATGCCCTCGATGAACCCTGAGGGGGCTGAGGTTGATGTGCCCTAAGGCTTATATAGGGATTGGTATGCCTATATAAGCTGAACCCTTATCTGAGATCTTTTGCTACTATATATATTTGTGATCTACAACTTATAAAATTATTTTAACTTACGTGTTTTTTTCTCACAAAATTTTTGTCGAAAAAAGCATCGTCCTTTATGAGATATCCTGTGAGATAAAGTTCTGGAAATACGTAGATGTCACTACGTACCTTTGATGTGACCTCTAGGATCC
>QMTT01000050.1 GCA_003663565.1 Thermoplasmata archaeon | reverse complement strand
CCAGCAATTCCTGCCTTTCTTGAGGATGGTGCTACTAAGAGCTCCTTTAGGAATCCAAATTGCTTATCCCAGAGAACGCTTATACCGCTCATTAAGCTCCCTGTAAATATAGACATTGCAAACATTCCTGGAACAAGGAATGAGAGATAGTCCACGCCACCGAATATAATCCTCGCATAGGGAAAGTTAAACACCTTGCTCCATCCAAGACCAAAGAAGACAAGCCAAATTAATGGCATAAGTATTGTGCCAAGAATCCTAGATTTTGCTCTTATGAACCTCTTAATCTGCCTATACACCATAGTGACAAACGCGTCCATAAGCGTTTACCCCCTCCTAGGAAATCTTCTCCTTATAGTCTGCAGTATGTACCTCTCTGGATTAGACTCCTCATCTCTTAAGTTTCTTCCTGTGAGATGTATAAATACGTCATTTAGAGAGGGTTTACGGTAGCTTATCTCAAGAATCTTAAGACCGTACTTATTCATTTTTTCAAAGATCTCAGGAATAGCTTTTGACGCATCATCAACTATTATCTCGAGAAGATTGCTCTTTAAAAGCCTCCATGACTTAGCAAATGATAGATCCAAATCTTTAGTTATACCTCCATTGGCAAACTTCACATATATTATGTCACTTCCCACTAGACGTTTAAGGTCATCTGCTGAGCCCTCTGCAATGATCTTTCCATGATCTATTATAGAAATCCTGTCTGCGAGCTGTTCTGCCTCGTCCATATAATGAGTTGTAAGGAATATCGTCATATCGTACTCCTTTTTTACATCTCTTATATAATCCCATATCCTAGACCTAGTTTGTGGATCAAGCCCTATTGTAGGCTCATCTAAAAACAAAATTTCTGGAAGATGTAAAAGGCCTCTAGCTATTTCAAGCCTCCTTATCATTCCCCCACTAAAGGTCTTTAGTTGTTTGTCCTTAAACCTCTCCAGCTCCACAAACTTTAACATTTCCATTATTCTCTCATGAAGCTCTTTTCCCTTGAGTCCATAAATCCTTCCATGTATGTACAAGTTCTCATATGCTGTTAGTTCCCTATCATAGGTTGGCTCCTGAAAGACAATTCCTATTTTTCTCCTTACGGCCTTTGGCTCCTTAAGGACGTCATGCCCCGCAACTATGGCATGTCCAGAAGTTGGTTTTAATAATGTAGTTAATATGCTTATCGTAGTGGTCTTTCCAGCTCCATTAGGGCCTAAAAAGGCAAATATTTCTCCTTTCCTCACTTTAAAGCTTATTCCTCTAAGTGCTTCTATATCTCCGTATCTTTTTACCAGATTTTCCACTATTATAGCGTCACTCATTTTTGCTCACCTTATTTTCTAAGATATCCAATATTCGCTGTACGAACTCTGATATTTCTTTTTTTATTGCGTTCTTTTGAGAGCCACTTATATCATTTATGTTTTCAACAAGTAAAGCTATTACCTGTATAAGGTCTTTTCCTCCAATTTTCATAAATTCTCTTACTTTTTCTATCTTGTTCAAAACTCTAGCTAAATCTTCCTTTCTTTTCTCCAAATATTTTATACCATCATTCGTTATAGCATATACTTTTTTACCTCTTTCTCTTTCCTCTATAATTTTAACAAGGCCTTTGTCCCTTAGATTTCGCATAAGTCTATACAAAACTCCAGGATTTACGCTATGCCACTCAAATATCTTTTCAAGTTCTTTCATAAGCTCATATCCATGCATTTGTCTATCTCTTAAAAGATCTAGTACCAGTAGCTTTAAGAATCCACTTCTCTTTGGTGGCCTTATTATTCTAGCACTACTGTTAAGCACAATTATCACCATATGTTTATGTACATGTGCATAAATATATAACTAAGTTATAAACATTATGGTTTATAAAAAGCAATGTTGCATAGTGTTTTTAGGGTGATGTTAATGGAGAGGGCCCTTGTAACGCTAACACCATATGAGTCCAGGAGACTTATAGGTAGGGCTGTGGCCAACATGGAGGTAGTTAGAAAGGCATACAGGGAAGGGATAATAGTAATTGCAACAAGCATATCCACAGCGTATGTTGCAGAAGAGCTTCTAGGAATCTCAATGGAGAAAGAGAAGTTTACATATGGGGTAGTATCTAAAGGAAGATTATGTGTAACTCCTAAAAACAACAGACCAAGGCCTATAGTAATCAAGAGAGGAAGGATCCTTAAAAACACAGGATATGAGATATTAGAGGAGTTTGAACCAGATGATGTTTTTATCAAGGGTGCGAATGCTATAGACCCCTATGGAAACGTAGGAGTACTTGCAGCTTCTCCTACAGGAGGAACTCTCGGAAACGCGCTTAGATATCTTCTTTCTAGGGGGTCGCACATAATAGTCCCCATTGGACTTGAGAAACTCATACCTATTCCCATACATGAAGCTGCTGAACACACAGGAATATACTATTATAAATATAGCACTGGAATGTACGCCGCTCTTATACCTGTCCCACGAGCGAAACCAGTAACTGAAATAGAAGCCTATCAGATACTCTTTAACGTTAGAGCAATTCCAATAGCGGCAGGAGGCGTATCTGGAAGTGAGGGTTCTATAACTCTCGTCCTTGAAGGGTCTGAGGAGAATGTTAAGAAGGCATTCGAATATACAATGTCTATCAAAGGAGAGCCTAAACTTCCATCATACACGGAAAACTGCAAGAAGTGCGAGTGGCCATGTGGCCTCAGGAGTGAGAAGTAATGGGAACACTTTACTTGATAGGTCTAGGCTTATGTGACGAAAGGGACCTCACTATAAGAGCCCTTGAAGTGCTGCGAGAGGAGGTTAGCGAGGTATATATAGAGCTATACACAGCACGACCTAAGGGATTGAACGTGCAAAACCTTGAACGGTTAATAGAGAAAAAAGTAAATGTCTTAAGCAGAGAACTTGTTGAGAGCAATTACCTCCTAAATAGAGCAAAGGAGAAGAACATTGCATTAATAGTTCCCGGAGATCCTTTAGTGGCCACGACGCATATATCCTTAATACTTGACGCTAAAAGGATGGGCATTAAATACAGGATAATACACAACGCCTCTGTACTTACAGCAATTCCAGGGGCTTGTGGCTTACACGCATATAAGTTCGGGAGAACGACAACATTGCCATATCCGTACAAAGGATACATATTTGAGAGCCCATATGATGTAATAAAGGAAAACCTACGTAGAGGTCTCCACACACTTGTCCTCCTAGATCTAAATCCTGAAAAAGGATCTTCAATGACTATAAATGAAGGAATAGAGATACTACTAAAGATCGAAGAGCGAAGAAGAGAAGGAGTCATTCGCAATGATTCCATCCTAGTGGGTATTGCTAATGTAGGCTCAGAAGATGAGATAATAAAGGCAGGTTATCCCAGGGATCTAATAGAATATGATTTCGGAGAAGGAATGCACTCCATAGTTGTTGTTGGAAATCTTCACTTTACTGAAGCTGAGGCCTTAGTATATCTCGCAGATGCTCCAAGAGAAATTCTTGAGGATGCGTGATGGAAATGCTTAAGTCAGATCATATATTAATCTTAAATGTGCTCAAGACAGGCCCCATTGGAAGAGTTTTTCTTTCTGAGTTCTTAAACATAGGAGAAGGAAAAATACGAAAGCTCCTTAAAGATCTAAAGGGTCTTGGCCTTATAGAATCCTCCAAAGCAGGTCATTATCTTTCTGATAGAGGGAAGAAATTCTTGGAGAAGTTCGAAAGGACATACTTTAAGATCACACGAAGAATTGATATAACGATATTTGACTGGCCTTATGCCATAGAAGGAATTATCAGAGGAAAAGCCCTTAAGAAAGCAATCTCAAGGGATGGGATGACAGAGAGAGATCTCATAGTAAGGAATGGAGCTTTGGGAGCAATAATATCTATATATAGGAACGGGGAAGCTAGGCTTCCAGATAGCATGATGCCAATAACTGCTGCTATTCCAGGATACTCATATGACAATACCATATCTGAGGATCTTAATGAAGGTGATCTTCTCGTTATAGTAGGAGGAGAAAGCTTCTATAATGCAGCATATGCTTTCATAAAGGGAGCTATGACCCTCGTTGGTGAAATCACATTATGAGTCCCAAAGTAAATGATAGGATTTCAGAGGAAAGACTTGTAAGATACTTAAGAAAAACAGAATTTGCTCTTAGAAAAGTAAAAATATCTGCTCCACAGAAATCCTTCCTCAAGAAGATAGCCGAAGACTTCTATAAAATGGCAGAATCCTACTACAAAGATGCCGTATATTTTTATGAAAAAGGAGATTTTGTTAATGCATTCGCTTGCATTAACTACGCACACGCATGGCTTGATGCGGGAGTTAGACTGGGGTTTTTTGATGCTGAGGAGGACTATGAGTTGTTCACGCTTTATGAGTAAAGCTTCAAAGATGATCACTTCTAAATAAAAGAAATCTTGTGACCTCTTTCTTCGAGGAACTCGATCACATCTTTTAGATCATGCTTAAGTTGTGCTCCTAATGTCATGACTTTTAGAGCGGCAGTAGCGCTTGCGAAAAGAAGAGCCTCCTCGATGGTAGCACCATAAAGTAATGCCACAAAAAATCCACTGGCAAAAGCATCCCCTGCCCCTGTTGTATCTATCGCACTCACTCTGAACGCTTCTATTTTTATCTCGCCTTCTTCTCCATAATATATGGCTCCTTTTGATCCCATCTTCACTATGACGTTTTTACATCCAGCCTTCAGTATCTTCTCGAATCCACTATCTAGATTTGTAGTTCCTGTGAGCATCTCAAATTCTTTCAAGTTTAAAAGGAGATAATCAGTATATGGCAATATCTCTCTAAACGCTTTTATCCCCATCTTCGATAGCCTTCTTCCAGGATCGAACGTCGTTGTGAGACCACCATCCTTTGCTATCTCAAGTGCTTTTTTCGTAGTATCGAGCCTTAGACTTGCTACATGAAGATGCTTTGCACTTCTTATTATTCTTTCATCGAGTTCTTCTGGCAAGTATTCCTCTGCAACACCTTTGTATCCATACATAATGATCTCGCCAAGCGAATTTATGATCACAAGGGTAAACCCTGTCCGACCACCTACCTTGATTTTCACAGAACTTATATCAACACCTTCTCTCATGATGGTCTCAAGAGCAAGTTTTCCGAAGTCGTCCATCCCCACCTTCCCAAGAACTGCTGCTTTCTTGCCTAGCTTAACGGAAGCAATTGCCGAATTTGCAGCGGAACCTCCTGGACCGTACTTCATGTCTATTACTCTGCTTTCTTTATCAGGTGCTGCAAACTCGTCAGTCCTAATTCTTATGTCCGTGAGGATATGGCCCACAGTAACAACGTCCATACAGAACCTCCAATGGCCTTATGACTTATACTAGGCCCTCATCCTTAGCGACTTCTTCAGGATCTTCGTCCTTGTGAACAACTCGGACAATAGCATGCATCATCTTTGCTGGATCACTTCTCTGGAACACGTTCCTTCCTACAACCACTCCAGCACCTCCAGCGTCTATGACATCTCTAGCGACCTTGAGAAATTCCAGTGGAGTGTCTGTCTTAGGACCACCACTCATCAAAACTGGAACTCCTGAAGCAGCTTCAACAACAGTTGCAAAACTTTCTTTAGAGCCTGTCCAATACGTTTTTATTATATCTGCCCCAATTTCTGCAGCTGCTCTAGCACCATATCTAACGATTTTAGGATCATACCTGTTCTGTATCTCAGGACCTCTTGGATATGCTAACTGAAGTACAGGGATCCCATATTCATCACAGACACTTGCAATTCCAACAAACTGTTCCATCATCGCATGTTCGTATTGAGATCCCCAATAAACAGTGGCTGCTATTCCATCTGCACCTATTTTTATGGCATCCTCCACGAGGCCTGTTGGGCTTTGAAGCAGAGTTTCATCTTTTGGCCTTATCGAAGTCTTTCCTGTAACCTTAACTATTAAAGCCACTTTTTTTGCCCACACATCCCAAGAAAGTGCTGCCATTCCTATGTTTACCATTATCGCATCCGCGCCTCCTTCTATGACTTTCCTTAGTATCACCCTAGGATCCAAATGCTCTTTTGGGAATTCATCTGGTCCATGTTCCATGCCATGATCCATAGCAAATATCACAGACCTGCCATTCTTCAAAATTCTCGAAATACGTACCTTTTTTCCTATACTATTATATGTCTCAAAGGACAAGAGGATCACCTCTTGACTTCAAGTCTCTTACACTTAAAGTAATAGTAATGTTTTTAAACAAATATATACTTGGTACTGGTCATTACAACCTTCTGTACCTATAAGTTTTTAAATTAGATTAAGGTACTTATAGCAATCTCATACAGCATTGTGCTTAGATATGTAATATATAAATAGGAAATTTTTATTTAGTTAGCAATTTGAGGAATAATATTAATATTTGATCACACATGGTGTCAAAGCATGATCACTGCAAACATATCGTCCGTTGAGAGAACCATAAAGAACCTCAGAGAAAAAGTCAGAGACATCGACCCAGAGATCTTAAGGTTCCTGCGAGACAACTTTAGCATAGACTACTACTCAAATGACACATGCATACAGTTTAATGGTATAACTTATAGAAACGTTCTCTTAGAACCCCAAAGGCTAAAAATGGACTTCATATCCTTTATATCACATG
>QMTT01000049.1 GCA_003663565.1 Thermoplasmata archaeon | reverse complement strand
ATCATAACAGATGGTCATAAACTGGGAACTATATTGCAATGCGCAAGATCACCATTATATTATGTGAAATGGCTTCGAATAGTCAAAACTAGAACTTGTCTTTTAGAAATGCCAGGGTTAACAAACTTATAGTCAAAACTAGAACTTGTCTTTTAGAAATGCCAGGGTTAACATACTCAGGCTGGCACACTCCCTCCCAAAATCATCTATGATTTTACAATAGTATAATATAAAACATAAATCATTATTAAAACATGCATCCTTCTATCAATTATTCAATCATGGCACAACAAGATCATACTGGCAGTCAAATTTATACCTGGTTCTCAACAAGCATAATCAATTTATGAATTGGCCTTTCCAAAATGACCTGTTTTGAAACCCGTTTGCCATGTCTCGTAAGATTCGAGTCGCCCATAACTAGTGTAACTCTTCGCACTAGCCCATCATCATCAGTAATTGTACTCTGGACTCGAGCAATTCGCCAGTCACCTCGATAAGTTTCTTCATCCTTCAGAATAACAATATCTCCAACAGCGACATTGCGTTTCACTTTGTTCCATTTGTTTCGATTCTGAAGAGTTAACATGTATTCACTTTTCCAACGACGCCAAAATTCATCTGTTAGAAATTGCACCTTTCTCCATCTATGTCGTGCATAGACATCTTCTTTAACAAACTTCCCTGGCAGTGGCAACAACGGCTTGTGTTTCATCATAATCAGGTGATTTGGAGTAAGGGGTTCTGGCCCCAACGGATCATTCAGGTTCTGTGGTGATAATGGACGATTATTGATAATTGCCATAGTCTCATACATGAAGGTACGTAGAGTAGCAGTGTCTATTCTAGATCCATGTTGGTCCATAATGGTGGCAAGTATACTTCTGATTGTCCGTATATGCCGTTCCCACGACCCACCCATGTGGCTCGAGTGTGGGGTGTTCATCACAAAGTCACACAGATTCTCTGACAGAAATCTTCTAACTTCATCTTCCTTTATCTCTTGAAGAGCTTCCTGTAACACTCTGGCTGCTCCAACGAAATTTGTTCCTCGGTCACATCGAATGAGTCTGATTTGTCCTCTCAAAGCAATGACACAACGTAATGCATTGATGAAACAATCTGTTGTCATATCATCCAACAACTCGATGTGGACCGCTCTCGAGGCCATACATGTCACAAGTAAGCCATATCGTTTCATTTGACGACGTCCGTCCTTGACTAGGAACGGACCAAAACAGTCGATCCCGCAGTAACTAAATGGGGGTGCTGCTTCCAGTCTGTCTTTGGGCAAATCTGCCATCTTCTGCTCCTGTGGCTTTCCTCTAAGTTTCCTACAGGTTACACATTTGTAGATCATTGATGATACAGCTTTGCTACAACCCAGAACCCAATATCCCTGGGATCTCAGTTCGTTGATTGTAAACCCTCTACCCTGATGAGCTACACTTGTATGGCAATGGCGAATGATGAGCTCTACTATATGTCCTTTCCTCGGGAGAATAACTGGATGCTTGACTTCATAAGGTGAAAGGGAATGCTGTAATCTTCCTCCAACCCTCAACAGTCCATCTTGGTCAAGGAAAGGATCCAATCGATATAGACGGTTTCTCTTGGGAAGACCCTCGCCCTCCAACAGTGTCATTTCTATGCTAAATGCGTCAGCTTGCAGCAATCTCAGTATCACCAATTCACTCTGCTGTCGGATAGTCTGTTGTGATAAAACTTCTGTTTTCAACAGGAACTTCTTAATGACCGAAACAGCCATAACAAGTCGCTTCCAATCAGAAAACTGCTCAAGTCTGTTGAGGATTGTTCTCTCCTTTTCAGTATTGACTACATTCACCACAATTCTCTTTACTTTTGGATCTTTGAGTGGTATTTCTACTTCTATAGAGTCCTGGATGGGAAGTTCTTGTTCCCACAGAAAGTCGGGACCTCTAAACCAGTTTGAGTTAATCAGATCTAAAGGTAGCAGCCCTCGGGAGGCATGGTCTGCCGGGTTATTGGAGCTCCTGACATATTGCCACTGGTCAACTTCTGATAGACTCTTTATCTGTCTGATGCGGTTTGCTACATAGACATGGAAACGACGCTCATCATTTCTCAGGTAAGCCAGCACAATTTTGGAGTCTGTCCAGAAATATTCCTTCTGTATTTGATAAGTCATCTCTTCATTTAGAATATCACTAATTCTCACAGAAATCACGGCTGCTGCCAACTCCATCCTTGGTATTGTCACTGGCTTGAGAGGTATCACTCGAGATTTTGCCATGACGAGGCAACAGTTGATTTCATTGTTTGTGTTCATCATTCGCAGGTAGGAACATTGTCCATAGCCTGTACTAGAGGCATCAGAAAAGTGATGTAGTTCTATCCAAACAACTTCTCCAAAATCTCCGGGTAGATAACATCTAGGAATATCAATATTCGTAAGCTGTGGAAGCTCTGAAATCCATCTTTCCCAGCGTGGTCGGAGTTCAGCAGACAAAGGTTCATCCCATCCCTTATTTTCTCTACACATATCTTGTAAGATTTGTTTTCCCAGCAGTATAAATGGTGACAAGCATCCTAGCGGGTCATATACTGAAGCAACTGTGGAGAGGATCCCCCTACGTGTCATAGGTTTCAAATCCAATTTGAGCCGGAATTGCAACAAGTCAGATTCCACATTCCACTGGATACCTAATACTCTACTGGGCAGAGTATCACCTTGCAGATTAACTGGGCAAAGATCTGCTACACGTTCTGATTCTGGTATCGACATCATCACTTCCTTACTGTTCGATATGAATTTGTGAAGACGAATGTTTCCCTTCTCACAAAGTTCTCTCGCTTCTTTAACAAGATGGATAGCTTCTTCTGCTGTAGAAAGGCTCATCAATCCATCATCTACATAGAATTCTCTACTGATGAATCTGTACACATTTGAACTGAGCTGTTCCTGGTGGTCCGCAGCTAACTTCTTCAAGGCAAAGTTAGAACAGCCAGGTGAACTTGAAGCACCAAACAAGTGGACCTTCATCTGGTATACAGTAGGTTCACAGTCTAAGTCACCACCTCTCCACCACAGAAATCTAAGGTAGGTGCGATCTTCCGGATTGACGCGAAATCTGTAGAACATCTTCTCTATGTCCGCTGCCAATGCTACTTGCTTCTCTCGGAATCTGATTAAGCAGCCCAATAGAGAATTCAGTAAGTCTGGACCTTGAAGAAGGTGGTCGTTAAGACATGTGCCCTGGTACTTGGAGCTGCAGTCAAATACAATTCTTAACTTCTGTTTCTTCTTGTGATACACACCATGATGTGGTATATACCATACACACTGTGAGGTTTGAATTTCTTCCACTGGTACTTCCTCCACATCACCTCGGGTTATCATATCACTCATGAAAGTGCAGTACTCACTGTAGTAACCAGAGTCATTCTTCAGCTTCTTCTTCAATTGTAGAAGACGTTTCATTGTCGAGTGTCTATTATCTGGGAGCTGAGGTTTCCCATATCTAAATGGTAGAGGCATCTCATAGAAGTTCTCATCATCTTTATGGATTCCTTGTCTTAGTATCTCCATAAATTTCAAGTCATCTTGGGACATAGTTTTCTCAGATTTTTTCTCTTGAAAATCCGATTCTAATATCTTTAGAATCTGTGGAATGGTATCTTCTCTAACACCAGTTCTGCACACGACAGTTCCGATATTATCTTCTGTATCATCATCTTTATCTTCATCTGCACTTAAAGTATTTCCAAATATACTCCAGCCCAATATCGTTTTCATTGCAAATGGTTCATCATCTGATCCCTGAATAACCTCTACTGGAGCGAAGGCCCGTGGGCAATCATACCCTATTAGAAGTCCAACTCTACAGTTCAACAAAGGTGGAATCTGTACTGTCTGTAAATGTGGCCATTTGCTCGCAACATCAGCGGTTGGTATATGGTGGCGATTCGATGGCAATAGTGTTGTACTATATGTAGTAGGAAGTGGGAATGCTTTAGTCTGGTACATGCCTCTTATCTGTAGATTACTGAATCTTCTTGAAGTCACATTAGAAGTTGTATTCATTGTTGTGATCTCCAGGCTTGTTGATTCACTCTGTGTATCAATCATGTCCGACACTTTATCCAATATAAATGTAGTATCACTTTGAGTGTCGAGAAGAGCATAGACTAGGAACTCATTATCTGGATCCTTCATGCTAGAAATGTACACTGGAACTGTCATAGAGGATTTCCCGGCACTGCAGTTTCTAGCGATCCTCATATTTGTTGTCCTCTTCTCAGTCAAAGTGGGAGTATGTGGAAGACTCATCTGTGTCTGTGAGTTATTCCTGTTCTTGTTCGGACAATCACGACACAAGTGCCCATGCTGTTCACATTCAAAACAAAGTCCGTTTTTCATAAAGTGTTGTGTTCTTTCTCTGTTATTCTTCCAGGGCTTTATTTCTTTTCCTGGACCGTTCTTCCAATAGGACTTTGTTTCTTTCTGGACATATTTGTCGATATGTTCACTAGTTGACGTATCAAGTACTCTAGCTTTGGTTCCAGGTGAGTAAACTCTATCCGACACCTTGTTTACTGTAGAAGTTACCAACTCATTTGCTATTCTGGCCTCTCGATTGATGAATTCAACAAACTTTTCAAAAGAAGGAAATCTTTTGAGCTTCTCTTTATGGTCAAACACTACCCGACCCCAACGAGTGACTAGCCATTCAGGTAATTTCTGCAAGATGTTTCTGTTTTCTCTCTCATCGTTCAAGATTGCCAAGCTGTCAATGCTTTTCATGGCTGCTTTGCACTGTTTTAGGAAGTCTGATAGTTTAACCAAGCCTTTACTGTCCTTAGATGTGATTTTCGGCCAGGAGTCTAGTTTATTACGGAACTGATCGGCAACTAGGAACGGGTCCCCAAAGCGCTCATCCAAAAGTTGGAATGCTTCTGAGAATGCATTCTGCGAGTCCAACATGAAGAATCCCTCTACACAGGACCTTGCCTCACCACCTAAATACTTCTTCAGATAGTAAAGTCTTTCAATCTCAGGTATTCCCCTGCTAGAAATCAATGACTGGAATGCATTTTTCCAGGAGATGTAGTGAAGAGGTTCACCGTTAAACAGGCCCGGCTCAGGAGTGGGCAACCTGCTTATCTTCAACAGTTCGACCAATGTATCTATACTTGTGCTTTGATGTTGTCGAGAATCAATCCATTCTGGACCTGGTATATTTTCTGGAGACTTCAATGGTGATGCAGGAAGAGATTGTGGTATTCTATTTAACAATTCATCTCCAACCGGTGGTTGAGTAGAATTAAGAAATTCCTTCACAGCTTCTGTAGGTGGTCGAGTTTCATTAGGTAGATCCATAAACTCTAAAGACTCTTGTTCAATCTTCACAATAGCTTCTAGTTTGGCTTCAGCCATCGCTAGTTCCTTGGTAGTTTGTAACTTTTCTAAGTGAGTTTTCTGTATTGCCTCTTCTTCTATGAATCTTAGCTTTGCTTTCAGTTCCGCAGCTTTGGCAGCCGCATCCATCTTCATTGATCTATCAGATCTGTTGGATCTCCGTGAAGATGTAGTTCTACTTGATCTTGTTTCAGCTTTAATCTCACTTATTCTTTGCGAAACACGTTTTATAAGAGAGTGGTGTTCGGCTTCCATGATCTCATACTTTTGTTCTATCTGGTCGTCAGGAACTGAATCGTAGGATAAATCAGCAATGCTCTGGTAAACTGTGTCTAAATCTTCCATACACTCACCAAGAGTATCTAAGTCTTTCTTCAAAATTTGGATGTCTTCAGTATCTGAAATCCTCTTCTCTATTATACCAGCATATCTTCTCCAGCCTGAAATAGTTGCACGAAACCTTCTATTAAGCTGCGCTAACTGCAATCCTCTGCCGCGTTCAGTGAAAATCTGTTGTCTCTGACTGGAGCGAGTCACACCTGAGACTGTCTTGTCTCTAGTTCCATCTAGGATATCAGTCCTCTCTTTAGTTTCTCCTAAATTATCGACTTTCTCTTCAGTCCTATCTAATGTCTCTCCAGCTCTGTCACCTGTCTTGGTAACAGCACTGGCTTGGAGTTCAATAGAGTCTTCCTTCACCTGAACAGATCCAACTTTCAATTCTTCTTTGGTTTCATTAACTCCTACATCAACTTCTGAATCAGACATCTTGACTGGTTAGGGTAAAACAGGTCTTAGAAAGATAAAGGCAGTGCTAAAATGTTGATATATTCAGCAATGCGTGGTTATTGAAGAGAACCAGGTTTTGCATAACATATAATATAAATCATGCATAAGTCAGAATAAACGGTAAGTAGCAATATGGTAAATATCAGAGTGAACAGAATGACAATGTATCAATACCTCAATATCCACTTAATATAATATATCCACATAAACTCGAAATATGTCGTATATATATATATCAGATCAATAAGATACATGCACCATATAGTCACATGTACATCATACCAAATAACCAAACATGGTATCAATCATTGTAATGAAACAATAGTAATATCAAGAAACTAATCGGATATTCACCAAATCAGTATCCACTTAATATAACATATCCACATAAACTCGAAATATGTCGTATATATATATATCAGGTCAATAAGATACATGCACCATATAGTCACATGTACATCATACCAAATAACCAAACATGGTATCAATCATTGTAATGAAACAATAGTAATATCAAGAAACTAATCGGATAT
>QMTT01000048.1 GCA_003663565.1 Thermoplasmata archaeon | reverse complement strand
TACCAACGTAGTCTATGAGACTTTGTAAGTTGGAGAATTGACGAATGTCTAGTATGTCTGGTGTGCTAATGTAAGAAGATGTTATCTTGACAGTCATAGTTGACACTCCTTAGTGAGTGATTTTTGTTGGGTTTGTGGGCGTGGTTAGACGATTTGAGTTAGAAGTTCTGATTTTTAGTTTTGATCTTTTTGTTGTCATTATTGATTCTCCTTAAGTTGGAGTTTGATTTTAAGCGTTAGACGTCGCTGCTAAATAACCTCTTCCTATAGTTAGATCTCCGAAATCTTGAGCGTTACTTAGCACGACAGAAATGGTTATGTAGTCTATAACATTACTTGACCCAGCTCCTCCCCCGAATACTCCCCTGTCGTTAGTTCCGTTAGAGGTAGCTGCTAAAAACTTTCTCGGAGTAGTTAAGTTACCAAAACCTTGAGAGTTACATGGTGATGTCAATGTTATATACTCTATAGTATCTAAATCATCACTGGTACTTCCACTACCACCTCCAAACACTCCTCTGTTGTTAGTTCCGTTAGACGTAGCTGCTAGACCGTGTCTTACCACAGCTAGATCACCAAAATCTTGAGCATTACCCAACGTGGAGATAGTGATGTAATCTACTATGTTCAGACGATTTGCGCCATTGTCGATACCACCGCTAAAGACTCCTCTATCATTAGTTCCATTGGAGGTTGCAGTTAATTGTTCTCTACGTACAACTAAATCACCAAAGTCTTGAGAGTTGCCCAAAGTAGAAATAGTTATATAGTCTATGACATTTACACGATTAGAACCATTATGACCACCACCGAAGACTCCCTTATCGTTAGTTCCATTGGAGGTTGCCGCTAAACATCTTCTACCCACATTCAGGACACCGAAGTTTTGAGCGTTTCCGGGTGTAGTTAAAGTTACGTAGTCTAAAGTATCTCCGTAGTAAGAGCCACCTCCAAACACACCCCTATCATTAATACCGTTAGAAGTTGCTGCTAAAGAACCCCTACCACGAGTTAGATTACCGAAGTCTTGGGCATTACCTGGAGTAGAGATGACTATATAGTCTATTTGTGAAGAGACATCAATACCACCTCCAAAGATTCCAGTGTCTCCGACAGACAAACCACCGTGGATTAGTTTATCCTCACTTTGAGTAGTTTCAACAGTTCCGTTACTAACGTAGTAAGTGAATGCAACAGTAGTGTCTTCTTCGTAGTCAGGAAAAGTCACAGTAAAACTATTTCCACTGCTCCAGTTACTAGGATCTATTGCTACATTAGTATCACTACACGTTACTTTATACTGTAGAGGATCTCCTTCTGGATCTGTTGCATCTATAGTTACTATATAGATCTGATTATCATAAAGTTCTTCACTACTCCAAGTAACAGAATTAATTATTGGCGAAGTATTATCAGCAACTGTAATCTGATGCTCAGCGTAGAGACTCTTATTTCCTAGAGAATCAACTGCCCTACATTTGAAAGTTAACACTTCACCCATATGACTAGAATCGGGCATTGTATAGTCTACTGAATACCCGTTAACTGTAGAGTTGTCTGGTAACAACCACTCATAATGATCGATTGTAACTCCACTATCTGCAAATGCCGTAAGGGAGCCTAAAGCTGTTAGAGTGATTGTGGTTCCGTACTTGGCCTGAGTTGGTCCACTGATAGTGGGTTGGGTTACTACAGCTGATGCTGTTCCAACTTCTTGAAGGAGCTCTTCAATTTCTTTATTTAATTCAGGAATGCCTCTATATTCTCTCATATTATAACTCCTCCTCTACTTTTTCATAACCTAAAGAAATCCATTCTTCACGACTATTAAATCTCAAAAATACAGTGTCCTTTTCTCTCCCAGCAAATACACAATAGGGTGTCTCTGGTTGAATTATGTAAGGTTCGAGTTTTTGTCTGTCTTCGTCAGATAAATCAAGAGCGTTTACGTGATAGCCTTCAACAGGTTCCATCTCTGGATACTCATTCCCTTCGTTATCAGTTAACATATTTCCTGTTGGTTTATATATTGTGCCAATGACTTCGTAGATCATGGTATCCCCCTTCTAGACCAAAGATGCTTCTATATCTGAAAGAGCTCTATCCCAAATACGAACTCTACGTATATGTCCGTAGAGTGGACTACTACCATCAGTCTTAGAACCTATATAGATTCCCACTGTGGTATCACTCCCTTCTGTATGAAGAGACATAGTTTTTTCAGCTTTCTTGACACCATTAAAATAACCACAACACTTTTCGTTCTCGTCAACAGTTACAACAATTCTTCCACTTGTTATTTCATCTTGTAGGCCAATAATTATTATTCCACCACCATCACGGTAGTAGCGAATTGAATCTGTGAGTTTTCCGTCAACTCTAACAAGAGAATAATGGTTTACTCCACCGCTCTCTCCGAAATCAGGAGTTAGAACTACTTGGTTGAAATCAAACAACCCTCTCCTAAACACATCAAAATCTACTGCATAGCTAAAAGGATTTCCTTTCTTTAAAGATGGATGATTGTTTTCGAATTGTAGTCTACAAATATCTCCAGCTCTGGTTACTGCTGTATATTGAGTCGGGATATAACTTGTTGGAAATGGTTTGGCTTCTAGTTGTGCTCCCCAGATGTAGATACCTGAAGAACCGTCGCCTTGATAATAAATGTCACCGTTATCATTAACTATTACTATTCTAAACCAGAGTGTAGTATCCTCATCAGGAGTCCAAGTCACACTTACTCTATACCAATCATTAGCAAGTTTGGTTACTTGATAAAAGTTAACATTCCCGATAGAAGTAAATGAACCGTCAGTTAAGTCAACTTGAACAACATGTGTTGATGATTCGTCTACCAAACTAACCTGAACTTTCGTTCTCTCCGCAGCCTTCACAAAGACAGAACCAGTATAAGTTGTTCCAGCAGTTGCTTCAATTGATTGATGTATAACATGGTATTGTTCATCAGTAGTCTCAACAAGTTTACTTGCAGTTTCACTCCCATCAGGAGCAGTAGTTACATTTGACTGGATAGTTGTTTGTCCTTTCCACCATTCACTCTGTGTAAAATCCTCACTCCACTTTAACAAATTCGTGCTGCTTCCTTCTAACAGTAAACCCTCTCTTTCGAAACGAGGTTCATCTATATCTGCATACTTTAATACTCCATATCTATCTATATATGTTGCAGTTGTTGCTCTTGAAAATTCTACTGAACCCACACCCGCTTTCAGGTTGATTGAATTAATTAATTCTAAATCTACTATTGGAGATGAAATGTTGCCTACTACCAAACTTAACTGATTTGAGATCTCACCTTCTACTCTATCGTCTACTTCTTCTCTAGTGTAAAACAATGATACTTGAGTAGGATCTACTAAGCTCAAAACTTCATCTCCAACCCATGTATCTCTCCATGTGTAGACCTTAGGACTTCCCGCAACTGCACCTTGTCCTCTAAAGATAACAGAATCAAACGCTTCTAGTTCTCCATTAATCGTTAAAACGACTCTCGGTACATACTTACCCACTATATCAGTACCAGCGTCCGGTGCTACACTAAACGACAAACTACAATTTCCGTTTCTGTAGTCTATCGTACCTGTTAGCTGATACCCACTAATAGATCCACTTCCATCGTCTGTTGCTTCATAACTTGAACCACCAATAGTATAGTCTATCTTGACTGTCCCTGGGAACAACGGTGTGATTGTAAATGTGTAACTATAACTTGTCTGCGCACCATCGGACGTTGCTATAGTTTCTGTTGTTTCGTTCTTAAGTCCTATCTCGAAATAACAGTCTTCGTCATCTATAACTTTCAAGTGTATGTTTTCTGGTATAGTTATGTCGTCATTGACTTGCACTGGTTGGGTAATGAGTAATGTAGCTCTATTACTTCCAATCTCTGTTAATGCTTCCTCTAATGAACTGTATGCACGAATATCTTTAACTACGCCTTTAGTTATGACGTTATCTACTCTTATTTCGTTGCTTCTGATTACAGCCATAACATACTCCTCCAATTATGTGTTAGAAACAACCATAAAGACACCGTTGTCTTCAACTATAAGTTCACCATCGTCTGCTACAATAAATCTGTCTGGAACTATACAACCTTCGTCATCTTTGACAATGAATGTCTCATGCAATGTTAGTTTAGTCTTATATGGTAAACCCTGTTGTAATTTCGTCATATCGTTTAATGCTTTTTCCTGCAACTTATAGCAAACACCGTATGAGTCTATATAGAACGTATTATTATATCTGAATCTTAGTCTTAATTTTGTAAATCCAGTACTGACATTGATGTTCGTATCAGGTTCACATTCAGTCCAGGTAGTTCCATTGTCTAATGAGTACTCTATTGCCAAATCTGGATCGGGATCGCCTTCATCGACTTTCGATGTTTCTACGTGAACTGTGAAATAGTAATACGTTGTTGACGAGTCTATTACGTTTCCGTTTGTTTCTAGAATAGATCCGTTCTGTCCTAAATACCTTGTGTTATCACTATCGTATGTAGGAGTAGGACTACCTGACTTAACCATTGTGTCGTCTGTAAATACATCATAGACTATCTTCTCAAAGGGTTTGTCATGTAATAAGAATTCGTAGAACAGAGACTCTGTATCTAATCCCGCACCAGGAACTTCACCGTTAATAGTTCCTGTTACGTTTACATTACCTTCGATAGTCAAGTCACCTTTGACCCAAGCATTACCATTGTTGTAAACTCTAAAGACAGGTGTCCATGTACCTGGATTAGTTCCTATCTCGAAGTAATCTTGACCATCTGTATTATCACCTATGATAGTCCTAAGCACAGATACGTCAGTATCCAAGTCTACACGCATGAACGCAAGTGGATCACTATTAGACCCTGGGTAGTCAAAATGTATAGAATGCACATTCAAAGGTTCTTCGAATTGCCACCTATCAATAGATTCTTTCCAGTAGAATCTAGCTTTAGGTTCATCACCTCTTAAGACTTCAATACCAGATATTAATGTATTTGGAGGAGTACCAGATGTGAGACTAGAATTCAGTGTTATGATCGTATCTTCTACTGTCAACTCTTGTGTATTGATTGTTGTCATTGTACCTTCGACAGTTAGGTCACCATTGACAGTAACATTACCCTGAAACGTCTTATTACCTGTAATAGTCTCATCTATATTACCAGTCTTATGTACGAATATATCAGCAACGTATAAAGCAAGAACAGATTCACCATCTACAGTGAAGTTGTCTGTCAAAATAGTCTTCTGACCACCATGTTCAGATGAACCAGACTCAGCTTCCCCATCATAGTGTACTTTTAATTGTAATGCCTTACCACTTGCACCATCAACTATGTATTTGTAGAGTGGATTGTAAGCATCTATCTTATCATCTAATACACTAGATGTACTATCACCAGTTATCACAGAAATTTTATCATCTACTCCAGATATCAACAAAACATGTTTATTACCACTTGTAGCTGGAGATAAGTCTTCATTTCTAACATCTTTTGCTAAGTTGTTACCTACAACTATTTTGTTGTTTAAGTAGTCAGACTGACTATCTTCACTGTCTACTTTCACGTTAATGTCTTTAGCAACATTAGTTAGTACGTAGTCTACATATGCTTTGTTAACAGCATCTGTGTCATTGGTAAATGTGCTAGGATCATCACTACCTAAATTGACTATCTTATGACCGTTCATGTCAATATCGTTCTGTATTTGACCAGAACTCATCAAGTTCTCTAAGTGCTCTATTAAGTCGTTCCTAGTTCTGGTTGTGTAGTCTATATCAGTTACTGTACCTGAATCAATAGTGATCTTACCCAAGATTACACTGTCACCCTCATAGCCTGGCAATACTACGTCTAGTCCTGCTTGTGGTGGAGGACTTACTACTTCGTAGTTGTATTCTAAAACTACGTAGTACTCACCGTTTGCTCTACTACTTACATCAATAACAGTCTCTTCTATATGTATAGTAACGAAGTCTTTTATAGCAATACCAGATTGTACTTTCAGTAAGTTAGGTTGAGTATCATCTACTTCCAACCAGAGTCCTCTAATGATACCTTTACCACTGGGATAGATCGACATCAATCTGTGATTAACTGTGTTAGAGTATATATCAGCGTATGGGTCTATATACCTTTCTTGTGCTGGAATAACAGCCATACTTGTGCCTCCTTAAGTTAGGACTGAGTCTCCTGAGATAACTTTACATCTATAGTTAGTTTTGTCTAATTTTATTTGTTTATATCCACTGCTTACGATTATCTGCTTAGTCATAACATCATTGTCACATACAATTTCTTCGTCTAAGAACCAACCTTTGTTTATAGCAAACTCTTCTGGGTAATGGTCTGAACTTGCTTCGTTTTCGTCGACTTTAACTAGTCTATCGTTAGCATGTTGGTTTATGTACGTATCAGTCCAACCTTTGTTAACTGCATCCAAATCATCAGAGGGATCACCTATGTTTGTAATGAAGTGTCCTACTAAGTTTAAGTCACTGTTTGGTTGTATCGGTTCTGGTGTAGCAAGAATCTGCTCAGAAATCATTTGATCTATAGGATTATTGTCTCTAGTTAAATCAGTTATCGCAGAGTTCTCATATATGGAAACAATAACACCATCAGAGTTGATATCAGCAAAACCTAGTATCAGTGTTGTATCGTCTTCTGTAAAACTATTTACACCTTGAACATCTATTATTGC
>QMTT01000047.1 GCA_003663565.1 Thermoplasmata archaeon | reverse complement strand
ATCTTTTGTTTTCCGCAATCTTTAAACATTCTTAGGGCTTATCTCATTATAATGTGCCGATCCCTAATATGTGGGGTCCCAAGCCCGAATGGAGGCGATAAAGCCGCGAGGACGTGGGGCTCGCGTGCTTCCGAGAACCCTCCAATGAAGCCAGAGGAGGGAAGGTTAGCCGTTGCAAAAGTTACGGATAACCAGAACGGCTTAACTGGCCTCCCTCCCCTAGTTCATCCCCGCTCTAAAGAGTGGGACTTTCTTAGCGACGCTCTGTAAATGTAGTTCAGCATGTTTTATCAGCAGGAGGATTCATTTTCGGGCAGTACTTAACCTCACAGTACGTGCAAACGAGTTTTGTTTTGTCTTTTTCTGGAGTCCTCAATGTGATCTTAAGAACTCCGGGAATGTTGCTTATCTTCTGAATAACCTCCGGTGGAACACGACCCTCAAGGACTATGTAGTACCTTCCAAAGCCCATCTCATACTTCTCTCCAATGACTTGCCTTATCTGACAATTGCTCTCAAATATTGCTTTAAGCACATCCGAAAACACACAACGATTTACCTCAGAGAGCTCCTCTATCTCAAGTACCTCCCAACCCATGAAAGGTGCTAGATCTACAAGGCTTAGTGTTGGTCTAAGCTTAGAAAAGAATATCCTGAGTGATGGTATCCTCTCTATGTATTCTATAGTCATGTACACTATTCTTCTGTTCACTCTGGCAGCCTTTGCTATGGTGCTTATGGGAACCTCTATGCTCTCTCCCAGGTACACTTTACCATTTCTCACGGAAAGTCCGTACTTAAGGAGCACGTCAACGACTTTTCTCCTTGCTGGGAAGTTGTCAAAGTATCCTGATATTATCGCAAAGGTAGTTTCAGAGGCCTCTCTATCCTTTTGGGACATACTATTACCCCCAGTAGACACTATTTGTTACTATTAACCAGAAATGTTTCTATATATATTATACTTTCCCAGAGGTGATCGCATAGGATCATTCATGGTTAAATGAAACACATAAAGGTAAAAGAAGTTCTCAACGAAAGGGGGTCAAGACTGGTGCCGGGGGCGGGATTCGAACCCGCGACCTCCGGATATCTCAGGACGCGCGCTCGGACTCGCGGTCCCTATGAGTCCGGCGCTCTAACCAGCTGAGCTACCCCGGCACCAATATGAGGAGGATACCTAATTCTATGAAAAGGGCTCTTATTTTAAAATTTTATACTAGTGAGGGGTTTAGCGGATGTATCTGAACTCCTCGGTAAATCGCTTCTCAGGCTTGAACTTCTTCTCCTCGGTTGAGGATATCTCAGAAACTACGTTAAGGAACTTCTCGAACTCCATGATCATCTTTTCGAGGCCACTCATGTCTACATCAAGCATATAATGTTCGTTCAGTATCTTAACAATCTCTCTAGCAGCTTTAGGGTCTCTGAACATTCCACTTGTTTCTCCCATTAGACATACTCCCCTGAATCCCATAAGCTTTCCAAGACCTATGAGTAGTCCTGTGATTCCTATAATGCCACCCTCTGGCTCCGTGTTGCTGAACACTACGCCGTATTTCGAAAACATCTCTGCAAACTCTGCATCTGTTGCTGCTCCATAGACCTTTGGTCTTTCTGGTTGTGTGCCTTTTCCATAACCTCCAACAGTGACAATCTCTCTAACTCCTAGCTCCTTGAGGATCTCAAGTATGAGGAGGGTTGCGAGATATTGATCTTGCGGGTTTGCAGGTTGAGCATCGCCCAACATGAACACAAAATCACGTGCCTTCCCCTTATAATAGTAGAACGTGTATGAAATAAGCTCCGCAAGGCCATTATTCCGAATGCTAACCTGTGCAGGAAGTATACTCATGTAAAGTTTTAGAAAGACCTTAGGGTTGAGGGACTTTACTATGTAGGATGTCGTGGTATATCCCACATATCCTATTCCAGGGAGACCTTCCATGAACACAGGATTAATAAGATCGGGGATATCGTCAACCTTTTCAATTATTATGATTGGATTCTCAGACACTACGTACTTTTCCCCCTTTCTGAGACTTCTTATAAGTCCCTCAGGGATTATCGGCATATTCCCATCTCCTTCTTGGCAAGACGTCTATACTTTCCATAATGATCCTCTGGTGAAAACCTTGGTGGAACTACCATATTAGTTTTACTCCCACAAACGGGACATACTTCCTTGAGCGTATACCTCCCACACTTAGGACATTTTCTGATTATGGACTTCATTCTTCTACAACCCTCTCAGAGGACACTTCTAGCTCGTTTTCCTTAGCGCATTTAGACATGAATTCCTTTAGATCCTTGAGCACTTTCTCCGCGAGGGGATACTCTGGTGCTATTACTCTTATTCTGTACTTGGGTGCGCCCTCGTATATCATGTGAACATCCACGTTTTCATATCCTTCTTTCTCGAGGACAGAGAGCATACCTGTGAGACAGTTCTTTATCCTCTCAACACCATCCGGTGCAGTAGTAGTTATGTAGAACCTCTCGTCAATGTAAACGCGCCTAGTTGTTATATTTTCTTGAGCTACCTCGACGAAAACACTCACCCACTTGCCTCTGAATTTCTCCTTCTTTAGTATGTTAGGATTCATTGCCGCCTCTTCGAAGGCTCTATAAATGCTACCAAATACACTCTCCAGCCTCCTTCCGAACTTCTTGTACGCTTCCTCTAAGGACATTCCTACTCTCTGAGCAACGATCTCCAGTAGTTTATATCCTCTTTGAGTTCTTTTCCACTCTATGAGTTTCCTCTTCCTTTGTGCGTCAGTTATCCTCCTTAGAGATATCGTCACACTTCTTAGATTCTTGTTCACGTCTATGACTACACCTACAACCTTTTTGCCCTCGTTTAGATAATCCCTGATGTTCTTAACCCATCCTGACGTTATCTCGTTTATTGGAACGTATCCCGTGACGTTCTTGTACTCATCAAGCATTACCCTTGCTCCAAGCCTTTGTACTTCCACAACGGTCGCAACTACGATTTCCCCAACCTCTGGAAGGTCCTCTCTTAGCACCATTACTTAAGTACCTCCAGTATCTCAGCTAATATTTCTGCTTTCCCACCCGTTGGACGGGCAAGGATGGCATCACAAACATTACACCTAACGACAGTACTCGCCCTCTCGAATATTATCTGCTCATTACCACACTCCTTACATCGCACCCTTATGAACCTCCCTGGCATCCTAGAGCACCTCCCACTGGAAACAATCACACGAGCTCAAATCTCCTTGCCCTCCAACCCTTTCTGTGGTGAGCCTTTCCACACTCCTTACATCTGAGTCTAAGGTGCACCTTTGTTGTTGCCTTACCTCTTCCCTCTGGCTTAGGTCTTGGGAAGCTACCATATCCCTCAAGAAGCCTTCTGAACCTCCTCTGACCCCATGAAAGCTCGCTTGCTTTTCTCTTCTTCACGATCTCCACAGTGTGTATCGTGTGCTTGTTACAGAACGGACAGTGTGTCCTGATCTCCCTTGGCATCTTCATTGAAATTACACCTCCAGACATCATGATATGGGGATGACAAATGAATAATCTAGCTGGATTTTAAGACAGTTACTCTAAACAACTGAGAATTTTTATATATTGCTAGCTCGTATAGGAGAACGCTCTTCATATTTAAACCTAGCTCTCTTCCAGTGTAATGAACGCAGGCTTGTTTCAGTCAATTGAAATTATCCTTTTAAGCACTTCGAGGTACATGTCATCAGGGAGAAAAGCATCTGGTGTGTACACAGGAACTCCCACGTCCCCCAGGTCTTTTATCATCGGGAGGAAGTCCTTACCCCTTCCACCAAAACATATCCCCAAACATTTGAAGTCATTTACGAGTTTAGATATTTTCTTCTTATCTAAACGTTCGACGAGCATTATGTCGAATTTATTCCCGTACATGAACCTCCTCAATGGTGATATCACGTCAATAGATCTCGTGGTTACAGGAACGATCTCACATCCTCTCTTCATCATAAGCCATGCAGCTACAAGATCTGACTCGTCCTCCACTAACGCCAAAACTCTTCCTTCTACCCCAAGCGGGAGCCCTCCAGGACCTGGAATCCTGTCAGTATAAATATAGGCCTTTTCACCAAGAACTTCTATCCCTATTGTCAGCTCTGGACTTTTAAGATCTACCTTGGCACCTGTTTCCTTCACTATGTGCTCTCCTACGATTCTATTTATCTCTAATGACGTCAGAGGGAATTCCTTGGTGATCCTCCTAGCATCTATCTTAAAACTTCTTGGATGTATTCTCTTAAACACCTTTAGTGCCGCTTTTTTCATGTTTTCAATGCTTGCTTTAATCTCATAGGCCATGGATATCGATTTTATGCCAAAAACCCTTGATAGAATACTCCCAACGTTTTCATCAGTGCTCTCCACAAGTACTCTGCTCCAAAGATTTTTCACACCTTTGTACATTATATTTTCTGTTCTAAGGGCTTCTTCAATGTTCTTTATAAGTCTTTCTATGAACATCTTCCTTATCCCTTCACTTTTTGTCCCTATTTCTCCATATCTGACTATCCACACTGTTTTCAAAGCTTATCACCCTTCTTTTGACGGCCTCATAACCTCCTCCTCTCTCGATAGCATAGGAGACTCCAAATGATACTATAATCCCTCCAACAAAGTCAACTATGAGATCCTTCATTGTGTCATCAAGTCCTTTTTGTTCGTGCGTTCCTAAGATCTTGTCAGACATATATTCCCCTATTTCCCATAGTGCTCCTCCCGCTAATGATAACATAACAACAAAGGTTATGACAACGGGCAACGTAAACTTTACTTCTGCGAAATACGCATCTATGACTATCATAGCATAAGCAGCGAAGAGACATACTGTCACAGAAGACATAAAGTGCGTGAGGATATCCCACCAAGGTATATTAGTATATAGGTCAAAAGTTCCTCCAAGGACATGGAGAAGGATCGGGGCGGACACTAAGAGCTCCCATATAGGGTTTACGTGAAAGTACATTCCAATGATTATTGGCACTTTTTTAAAGAAAATCCCAAAGATCGCTGCAAATAACCAAATATATTCTCCGTTTCTAAGGGATTCCACTAGTGAAAACACTAAGAGAATGTCAGTAACTGCGGAGAAAAGTTTCCAACGAAGATCATTTATCATCCGTTTCATGAGCTCATCCTCTATCTAGACTTTATGGCATTTACTATCCCCTTTAACGCTGAGTAAATGTCCTTTTGTTCTTCAACAATAGTACCTGTCACTATTACATCTGCACCAGCAGATCTTATTTCTCTAGCCTGGTCAGGTCTTCTTATTCCCCCACCGACAATAAGCGTAATCCCAATCTCATCCCTCACAGCTTTTATCATATCCGGGGGTGCAGGTTCAGGGGCCCCACTACCCGCTTCTACGTAGAAGTATTTCATCCCAAGGAACTCTGTCACGAGAGCATATGATTTCAGAAGTTCGATCCCTTTTTCATCCCTTGGGATAAGCATAGCCTTCCCAACCCTCCCAACAGTCATACCTGGCTCTATGACAACGTATCCCATGGGAAGTATCTCAAGACCCAGTGACTTTATGATCCTTGCTGCCCTCACGTGTATACCTATTATCATTTCCCTATCTGATGAATTTAAGAGACTCATGAAGAATATAGCATCGGCATACCCTGTCAGAGATTTCTCTCCAGAAGGAAATATTATCACGGGGATATCGACGCTCTCCTTTATGGAGAGCACAACACTTTCGAAGTGTTCCCTGGTAAATCCCGTGCTACCTCCCACCATTATTGCATCTGTGCCTGCAGAGTATGCTAACTCTGCTATCTTAGCAGCACTCTCAGGGGTGACCTTTTCCGGATCCAAGAGAGTCATATGAACTCCTTCTTGACGTTTTCTCTCAATATACTCTGATACTTCTCCCTTAAAGGACCTCAAGAGACATCACCATGAGCATGTACTCAGGGGATGGTCATTCGCGAGTCCTTAAAGAGCCCATAGAGTGTGCCTTTATGCTGTTTTTTGTAATAGTTAAATGAATATATGAGTCCTGTATATTTTAATCACAATTGGTGATAACATGGCTCGCAATGTCCATACAAGAATAGGTATAATAGGTGGTTCTGGCTTATACGACCCTGGCATATTAGAGGATACGCAGCAGATCAAAATGACGACACCTTTTGGAGCTCCTTCCGCACCGATAACTGTAGGATATCTAAAGGGAGTTTCTGTGGCATTCCTTCCAAGACATGGTATAGGGCATTGGATACCCCCACATAAGATAAACTATAGGGCTAATATATGGGCACTTAAGGAACTAGGAGTTGAGAGAATAATAGCCGTATCTGCTGTTGGATCCCTTCAGGAGCACATAAAGCCTGGAGACCTTGTCGTACCTGATCAGTTCATAGACTTCACCAAAACCAGAGTTTACACGTTCTACGATGGGGGTAAAGTGTACCACGTATCCCTCGCAGATCCATTCTGTCCAGTTCTTAGAGATCTCCTGATCAATACTGCAAAGTCTTTCGGCTACTCTGTTCACGAGAAAGGCACATATATATGCATTGAAGGTCCTAGGTTCTCAACAAGAGCGGAGTCTAAGATGTTCAGGCAGTTCGCAGATATAATTGGAATGACACTAGTCCCTGAAGTGACCCTTGCAAGGGAACTCGAGATATGCTATGCCACGCTTGCGTTAGTCACAGACTATGACGTTTGGGCAGAAAAGCCCGTTGATGCACAAGAAGTTGTTCGT
>QMTT01000046.1 GCA_003663565.1 Thermoplasmata archaeon | reverse complement strand
TTGGCTTGACTATCGCATACAAGTTCTTGGATAAGAGTCCCGCAAGCGTCAGTATAATGGCACTTGCAGTAGAGGCTGCAGCAGCAAATCCACCTGCGCCAACAATTCCAAGAACCCATGATGGATATGATACCTCTACGGCCTTTAGTACAGCTTCATCCGGATTTGTAAGCTGTATCCCAAGAGCTGCAACGCTTAGACCGGCAAGTATAACAGGAACCATGAATATGGAGTACAATGGCAGAAGCACGTAGTTTCTCTTTAACGTCTTTAGATCCTTAGCACTATATATGGAGGGATACATTTGTGGATACATGAAGAATCCTAGACCACAGAGGATCAGCGTTGAGACGTACCAAGCAATCCCCATTGGTGGATGTAGTACTAAGTGCTGCGGTTTAACTTGAGAAAGTGTCTCGAATAGCCCTCCTACACCTCCAAAATGCTTAAAGGGTATTGCAAAGAGCACTACCCAAGCCACTAGGAACATCAGAAGCGCTTGAAGCAGGTTAGTCCATGAAATACCTCTTAGACCACTTGTGAACACATATATCATCATTATTAATAGTCCTATGATGATGCCAAGGTTTACAGATATTTTTCCAAGAGATCCAACATGTACAATGTATCCTAGACCTTGAAGCTGTAGCTGCAAGTATGGAATGTTAAACACTATTCCTATAAGAGCAACAAGCACTGCTAGGACTTTGCTGTTATATCTAGCCAAGAAGTAATCTGCCTGTGTTACACAGTTGAACGCCTTTCCGGCCTTCCATACATACCTCGCGTAGAAGTAGCCAAAGGCATATGCCAAGGCGCCATAGCCCAGAGCGTACATTATTGGCATTCCGTAGGAATATGCCCAGCCACCTGTTCCTAAGAACGCATATGCACTATATATTTCTCCTGCCATTAGCACATAGATGAATATGAGTCCAAGAGTCCTTCCTGACACTAAGTATCCCGCTAAGTCGAACTTCTTTTTAATTCCTGCAAGAACTCCGACTACTAGTGTCAGTATGACCCATGATATTATTATTGCTGTTGGTATAAACGCCTCATTCAAGCAGACCACCTCTCAGCTCCATTCTATAAGCTCCATAGAGACATAGAGATGTTAAAAACAGCCATATAACATCCCAGAACATCAGTGGTGGCATTCCTAGTATTAGTGGTTCTGCTCTGTTAAATACTGGAGAGATCACAACATATGCTATCCATGGAATAATACCTAAAATTACTGCGTATACAAAGGCTCTCTTTTTGTCCATTTAGACCACCTACAGAAAGGTCTTGGAGTAAACCTAGAATAAATTTTACTTTTTTAATTCTGTACTTTAATCATTTATATTTTTCGAATTTACTTCGAAAAATTGTTCAAAAAATACCAGTAGCATTATTTATAACAATGCTACAAATATCGTGATATTTACAAAAACTTATGCATACTCATTATTCATTATAAAATTTGAATAAAATAAACGTTCCAAGTCTTCTACCTAACTAGAAACATCAACCATATTATCTAACAAAGATTAAAATGGGTTTTAACATTTAACAAAATGTATAACGCTGAACCTAGGTGATATACATGATATGGCGTGCTTTCTTATTTCCTAGATTTCATCTAATAAGCACACCAACCCCGCTTGAGAAAGCTGAGAGGCTAAGCAAAGAGCTTGGTATAGAGCTTTACATAAAAAGAGATGATGTTATGGAGCTCGCCTTCGGAGGAAATAAGGCTAGAAAGTTGGAATTTTTATTAGGGGACGCTATATCAAGGGGATGTGATACCCTTATAACTGTTGGAGCGTATCACTCAAACCATGTAAGGTTAACAATTGCCGCTGCTAGAAAGGCTGGTATGGATGCATATGCCGTTTTAACACCCCCTGGTGAGCCAGAAATACAAGGAAATCTGTTTTTGGACAAACTCCTTGGAGGACATATATTATATGCAGGCGATAGGGATGAAGCCGAGAGGATCATGAAAGAACTAGCTGAGCAGCTTACATCCCAAGGTAAAAAACCATACGTAATTCCCGGTGGCGGCGCAAACGCATATGGGGTTTTAGGATATGTAACAGCTTCCCTCGAGATTATGCAGCAACTTTACTCACTTGGAAAAAAGCCTGATTATATCATCCATGCAACTGGAACTGGTGCTACACAAGCAGGCCTTGTTCTAGGGCTTAAACTTCTTGGGGTTGATGAAGTAGAAGTTATAGGAGTGAGTGTTGGAAGGCCTAAATTTGAGTCAAAGGAGAGAATCCTTAAACTTATTAATGAGTGCGCCAGACTTATGGGTGTTAACGTTTCAGTGAGCGAGGAAGACGTTAAAGTAGTAGATAACTACACATTTGGAGGGTATGGCGTTATAACGAGGGAAGTCTTTGACACAATGAAATACATGGCAGAAAAGGAGGCAATAATCTTAGACCCAGTTTACACGTCAAAGGCTATGTATGGCCTTATAGACATGGTGAGAAATGGAGAGATTGAGAAGGGTAGTACTGTAGTATTCATACATACTGGTGGGACGCCCATACCATTTCAAAAAATGAGTGATCTCTCCAAATATTTAGAATAAATACTCTTTGTTCTTATTTTCTTAATTTTTAGCTTCTTATTTTTACTTATATAAATGATAAAGTCGATCCTGAGGAATACGGAGATAATACAAGAGATATCATTATCTACAAGGATATTAGAGAAGGTTTCATTAAATGGATGCTCAGTAAGACTTCTAAGGAATATACAAAGCAGTTGATAAGGTATTAGTTAATATTCATCCTCGCGCTTTAGTGCGGGGAGGAGGTCAACTACAGCTCCTAAAAAAGAGAGAATGAGTATTCTTGGTGCGGGGGCTGGGATTCGAACCCAGGCACCCCTACGGGACGGGGTCCTGAGCCCCGCGCCGTTGACCAGGCTTGGCTACCCCCGCGTTGCTCTTGTGTGAGGGCATAACAGTTTCTTTCGTTTTAAAGTAAAAGTAAGGAAGTAAATATATCTATTTCTCTCGCTGATAATTTAACGAATTTCATAGTATTCTTAATCTTGAACTTCACGGATAAACCTCATGATTTAAAAATATCTTGCCCTGCTATTAGTGATGCTTGGTGTCTAGTATGAAGGTCACTAAGCCGGAGATTCTTATAAAAACGATTTACAGAAAGTACTATGAACAGTTCAAGCCAGAGAAAGTTGAGGGGCTAAAAGCTAGAGAGTGGGCGTATATACCTTTTTCTGAGGACTCTGAGACAATGGTGAGACACATAGGAGTGAAAAATTATGCTGAACTGAAAAATCTTCTCATGGAAAAAGTTCCAAAGAATGTGTATTACTCTTCTGCATATTATATTAACCCTGGAGCATCGAAGATGGAAGAAAAAGGCTGGATAGGTGCTGATCTTGTTTTTGATATAGATGCAGATCACATACCGTGGGCAAAGGGTAAGAAATATGACGAAATGCTAGAAATTGCTAAGAAGGAGATGATACACCTCATAGAGAATTTCATCATAAGTGATTTCGGGTTTGATGAGGGATCGTTAAAGATAACATTCAGTGGTGGAAGGGGATATCATCTTAGGATAACAGATTATGAGATCAGAAGACTAAGTGCAAACGCTCGAAAGGAGATAGCTGACTATCTGTATGGATCAGATATAGATGTTAAGATTCTAATATCTCACATTGAATCTGGAATTTACACGAACTTCGGATGGCCTAAGAAGATACATGACTTTCTGGCCAAGGCATATATGGAATATCCAAATACGGAGTCATGGATACTGAAAAAGTTCAGGGAGAGGGGGACAGAAATATCCGAAGATGAGGTGAAGGCAATAGCAGCATACGCTGAGTACATACACTCTCCTAGGATCTCCAAAAGAGGTATTAGGAGTGTGTCTTCAAGTGATAAAGTAAAGGCTATAGAAGCTCTTGTGAGATATTTTCACGTAGAAATAGATAAGGTTGTGACTGGAGATTCTAAGAGGCTTATAAGGTATCCATCAAGTCTTCATGGAAAGACGGGATTTTTTGTAAAGAAACTGAGGTCTGTTGACGTACTGGAGGAATTTAATCCACTTGAGGACGCTGTTGTCTTACCATCAAAAGAGGTTAAAGTCCTCATTAAGTCTCTCGATACAGGCTCTCCTGTAATAAATGCTATAAATGGTATAAGAATAAAGGACTATGAGGTAAAAATTACTGAGGGGGTCCACTCTATGCCCTTATATGCAATGGTATTTATTCATGGCCTTACACGTGCAATATCTTCTGTTATGATATGGGCGTAAAATTATATAAAATCACTTAAGGAAAACGAGGGTCGCATGAGTTAAATAGGTATTTACTCCTAAAGAGGAGCGTTGTAATGCTTCTATAGTGCCTTTATAATTATAGGGTGTTAATAAATGGAGGACATTGCTAGGATTAGGAAGACAATATCTGAAATTAAGGGGGCATATGATAAGGAAATAAAGTCCTCTAAATTGATTATGATATCAGATGAGCAGTATGAGCATTTCATTGAGATAGCAAAGCTATGTGCTAAGATATTAGAGTCAAAAGAGTATAAATATAAAAGAGGCTATGTAAACATCGCAGATATTTACCTCAAAACGTTCAAAAAATTCGTAGGAGAGAGACTTAAAAAAATCATGCGATCTGTAGTGGAAGGAGAGGACTCAAGCTCGCTTAATCTAACAAAAATAGAAAAAGAGCTGTATGATAAACTCTTTGACGTTGTTGAGTGGTTTAATTCTCAGGTCATGAAAAGTAATGAGGAGGAGCTCGTAATAGTTCGTATAGTATCATCTACTAATGAACCCATTCTTGACCTCGAAGGTAGGTTCCTGAGTCTTTCTCCAGGAGATATATTGAGGACTAAAAAGAGCATTGCAAAACATCTTGTGGATGTTGGTTTGGCTACATACGTTGACTACAAATGATTACTGGAGGTCTTAGTGGATGAGAGTAAGGCTTATAGCGTACACGCCGGATCCTGAAAAGGTTGTAGTTGCAGCAGCACTTACAACAGTGAGTAGAAAAGTAGTAATCCCAGAGGAACTCTCGGATGACGAGATCGAAAAGGTAATAGACGTTGTCATAAGGAGAGGACATCATAGCGTTTTAGAACATGCCAATTTTACATTTGCTATTGAGGGCATAAGTAGGGTAACATGCTATGACGAGAAGACAGAAGTGCTAACCAAGAATGGCTGGAGACCCATTAAAGATGTAGACATAAACGATGAGGTAGCGTGTCTTGACGACGATGGCAAGTTAGTATGGCATAAGCCAAAAGCGAAGATCATACAGAACTATAAAGGATTTCTCATAAGGCTTAAGAACGAGTTCGTAGATCTTCTGGTGACCCCAGAGCATAGGATGTGGATCCAAAGACTTAAGGATAACACCTGGGGGGAATGGGAGTTCATTCCAATAGAGAATTTAGGAAACGTTAAATACAAACTTAAAAAGAACGCCATATGGGAGCCCGAAAATATAACACTAGACTGTCCACTAGGACTCAGTGACGAGACCTTAGAAGAGTTCTTCAAGATGCTTGGTTTGATTATAATGAGCGATGTGACACTTCACGGAGATCATGTACTGACAATTTCCCATGAGAATCCAAGTGTTATTGCATGCATCAAAGAGATATGTAAGAGACTTGGAATGTCCTGTGATGAGATCTCAGAAAGTGATAAAAAGTCTGTAAGAATAAGGGATCGTAAGGTGTTCGATGTCATTAAGAGATATTCACTGCTCGATTATGAAAAGAAAGGTATTCCAAGGTTTATTAAAGACGCTAACTCTCGTCAAATAATGAGGTTTCTGGAGGGTATTCTTATAGCATTTCAGGGATCTTGTGCTGGTCCTATAGAGATAATCCTGCACTCTGAAAAGCTTGCAGGAGATCTTCAAGAGCTTTTCATGAAGGTTGGGATGTCCGCTGACATAATATCTAATACCAATGGTCGTTACGTCCTCAGAGTCAATGACAAGAAGGCCTCTGAACCTATAATTGATCAGGGACAGTGTTCTTTGGAGTATTACGAGGGAAAAGTGTATAGTCTTGTTGTTCCATACCATAGACTGTACGTGAGAAGGAACGGAAAAGTCTTATGGTCAGGAAACTCTCACCAACTTGTAAGGCATAGAATCGCGAGTTACTCCCAACAGAGTCAGAGATATGTACCCCTAGAAGAAGTGTCCGTATACGCTCCAGAAAGTATCAGTAAAGCAGATGATCCTATAAAGGAACTGTTTGAAGAGACTATTAGGAACTCATGGGAAGCGTATAAAAAACTCATAGAACTTGGAGTGAACCCGGAGGATGCTAGATATGTACTTCCTCAAGCTACTACAACGAATATAATAGTGACCATGAACGCGAGGGAACTACTACACTTCTTCTCTCTAAGACTATGTTACAGAGCACAGGCCGAAATAAGAAGGCTTGCTATAGAGATGTTAAAGGAAGTTTATAAAGTAGCTCCAAGGATATTTAAACACGCTGGGCCTAGATGTAAGGTTCTTGGATATTGCCCCGAGGAATTCAAGGATTGTCCATTGTATAAAATCTTTGGTAAGGAAAGAGATAGGAGATAGGGTTCGACATAGTTTCCGATTTATGTAGCATTTAAGTACAATAAAGAACATTAAGTAATATGCTCCTGCCCGAGGTGTGGGTGCAGATTAAACCCGAATGGACAGAAGCTCAAGCCAGGATGTGGGAGTCCCATC
>QMTT01000045.1 GCA_003663565.1 Thermoplasmata archaeon | reverse complement strand
GGAACTTCTTCTCCTGCATTGCTGTAAGAAGCTTTATCTGAGTCTCCATATCAAGAGTACCTATCTCATCTATGAATAGCACTCCCTTGTGAGCAAGATGTATTGCCCCAGGCTCTACAAGATGATTTGGTGGTGTCTCTAAACCTCCTGATTGGAATGGATCATGTCTTACATCACCTAAAAGAGCTCCAGCCTTGAACCCAGTAGCATCAATGAATGGTGCTGGGTCTCCAGGATTATGTGATACTAAAAGCTTTGGATACTTCGGCTTTGGCATCATTTGTGGATTTCCTCTCATCAGGATGTAAAAGAAGAATACGAAGAAGATTATCATAAGAAGTGCCGTTATATCTATAGTGCCTCCAACAAGAGCATTGGCTATGACGAGGCCTATCATGAGAAGGACTATTGCAAATATAAACGTATTCATAGTAGACATTCTAGACCGTAGCTCGAGCATTTCTCGTTTTTTCTCCTGTTCAACTATTTCCCTACCTTTTCCTGCAGGAACTACCCTTATCTTTGGATTAAGTGGATCCTCAGGGTTATAATAACATAGAACGTCCTCAAGCTCCTCTCTTGGCAATAGCTCTGCCATTGCCCTAGCCATCATACTTTTCCCAGTCCCAGGTTCTCCTATAAGAAGTACATGTCTTCTCTGAAGTGCTGCCTTTTTTATGATTTCCACAGCATGATCTTGACCTATAACTTGATCTATAAGCCTCTTTGGTATCTTAACATTAGCAGTACTTTCAATATCAAGTTTTTTAATCCACTCATCAACAGGAGGTAGTTCCTCCCGAGTGTCCTCTCTCCTCATACGTTGACACCTTTTATAATTAATAAAATGAACTCTAGATGAACATGATGTATGATGTTTATTCAGTACATTTGTGTCAAACAAACAACAATATTTAATTTGTTTGGTACAAATTTATAATGCCAAATATTACCTAAAATCCATTAAACACACACCAAACTCATCATATTTTGAGATCTTTTATTGTCCTTCTGAATTCGTCCACAACTGCGTTAACTATAGCCTCTACGTCACCTATCGCATTAATACCAGCTGCAGCCGGATGCCCTCCTCCACCCCCATCGAACTCACTTGCAACCTTCCTGCAGATTTCGGAGGCATTTATTCCTTTTTCGACGAGCCATTGCTTCACTCTTACACTAACTCTTGCTTCTTCATCCTTCTGTGCACCAACTATTGCTATGTCAGCGATTGTTGAAACCATAAGGGCTGCAGCATCTCCCTCAAAGGCTCCCACAAACGACTTCACAATGAGTACTTTTCCGAGATCCTCATAGCTCATCCTCTGAAAGGCCTTTATAAGAGCTATTCTTTTACTCCTATCAAATTTAAGAGATGGTTCTTCGAGAGTCCTTATGATATCTTTTAATTCCACGTCCTCTAGATAATCAAGTAACTCACAGACTGTCTTGATTGTGCTATTCTTAGCATATTTAAATCTCGCAGTATCCGTTACTATTCCAGAGATTAATGCATATGCTATTTTCTTATTTATAGTCACACCAAGATATCTTAATATTTCATAGACGATTTCGCATGTTGATGTTCTGTCTTCATGGATGTATAACAAAGCGCTCTTAAACAAAGGATTCTCTGAATGATGGTCTATAATAACAAGCCTATCAAGGGTTTCAGTGAAGGGAAAATTGCCAATCTGTTCAATACTGTTCGTATCTATTATGAAATAAAAAGCATCCTCCTGAAGAGAGATATCTCCTTCAATGACGTTCACAGGATCTTCGAGCTTAGATATAAGATCCCTAGCGAGTCTTGATATGCCAAGGGGTGCCCATATTATCTTAGGATCTGGAGAGATTTTATATAAAGCATAGGCTGCAGCCACAGCGTCAACGTCAGCATTATGATGAACAATGAAATACTTTTTCTTCTTTTTACATTCTATTATTTCCTTTAGCTTTTTGACATAATTACTATTGAGTGACATTTCTTTGGGCACCAATTATCGACTTTATCTTGCCCTCCAAGGCCTTCATTTTGTCCATTATGCTCTGCTCTTGCTTTTTAATAGCGTTAATCCTAACCTCCAGAAGCTCAAGCTCCTCCTTAAGCTCAGATAGTACTTTTTCTTTTGGCTTTTTAATAAGTATTGCCCCAACACTTTTATACACGAACTCCTCCTTTGAATTTTCGAGTTCCGAGATGGCATTTTTCAATTCTGTATGGCGAGATTCGAGAGTAATCCTTTGGGACTGTACAAGCTGATACTGTTGCCTTAACTGCTCAAATTGTACGATGAGTTGTTGAGCCTCAGGAGGTATTGTAGCCAATCATAACACCTCCTTTTACAATAACTCCTTTATTATTTTCTCTGAGACATAAATCCACTTCAGATAAGACATGAGAGATGCCCTTAGTGCATTGAAATCCTTAGAGTTAAAACTCACGTATAATATTCTTTTGTCTTCTAACCTAAGTTCAACCAATGATCTATCAGGGTTTGCAGGCTCTTCTAGCCTTAAAGAATTATAAAGAATGGGGGCATAAATGCCCTCTATTTTCAACTCTGCCTTCCATTTATTTGGTTTCGTACGTTGCATCATCGCCAAGAAGCGCTCCTGAAGGTCTTGGCTTTATAAATATTTGGGATGAACACTCACATCTGGTTATATCTCTTGAAGGTCCACGAATGGGCTTCTTATCTAAGGGCTTTCCACAGAACAAACATACATACACGATATCAGGCTCAGGCATGGAAAATAACACCTCACACCCTACTCTTAGACTTTACAGTCTCAAGGGCAGTTTCAACCATGTCCCTCAGCTGTGTTCTTGGGAAGTACATGCCACCCGCAAACTTGTAACCACACTTCTTACATTGCCATATCCCTGAGCTCACGCGCTTTACCCTGCGAGCCCCACAATTTGGACACTTATGCCATTGCCTTTGTATTACTTCGATGTCCCTTACTAGATTTCTTATCCTTAAACCATATCTAGGACCAAACCTTGCTGCAGATCCAAGTTTCTTAGTCCTGCGAGACATTATCATGACCTCCTTATACTCCTTAATACTATTTCTCGAAGTTCTGATGTTTTTATCTTTGTCTTATTAATAATTTTTTCTACCTCATCGAAGTCTATGAACCCATGATTACTTTTTTGTATTGAGCTTATAATTCCCTTCTCGTTCATGCCAACAGTAATCCTTACACTGCTAAGCTTTTCTTCTATGAGGTTCGGGTCTATCATAAGGTAATCTCCAAGCTTAACGAATGTCGTTGTCAAGGGTAGACATGTAAGCTCCAATGGTCTAGGTTCAGAACTATAACCATATCTGTCTTCTGGTATCTTTGTCGTAAGAAGGGCTGCAAGTGCCCCAAGCATAGAAGCATCTATAAGATTGCCATCGTAATCTATTACGTGTATATCTATCCAGACCTCCCAAACTTCTCTTCCTTCTTCTATGACAAGCTTATCTAACGGTATAGCATTGCTTTCTCTTAACGTTCTGTCTATGATCCTTGAGAGTTCTATAGCATTTTCGTTAGGTGGACCAGGTTCAAAGGTGGGAGATGCCGTAGGTACAAGCTCCGCATTCGTTATCAGTATACCTCTATCTGGGGTATCTGGAAAGGGAGAGCCTACACTTACTTTTACACCAACGATTACTTGTGTTGCACCTAGTGAGACCTTTGCAGATCCCTCAGCCTTTTCCGCAAATCCAATCTCTATGGATATAGGCCTATAGGAGTCAAAGTCTCTTCCATCAATCCTTAGACCTTTAGAAGCCAATTCAAGCACATAATTAGCTTGAAGCTTTGGTATTATCTCTTCTAGTTCCGCCATTTATAGTCCCTCCAACTCTATATATCTCTTTTTAAGTGCTTCCTTTTGCATCTCGTAAAGCTTTTCACATGCATCCCTTATCATACTTATAGCAGTTCTAACTTCTTCTTCTGTCATCTGACCATCCATCTGCCAATATACTATTTTGTTTTCCTTTACCAGCATTGCCATTGGCATATCGGCTTCTCCATAGTTGTCTTCTTCCTTGTTCAGATCAAGAGCTATGTAGCCATCTATCTTTCCAGCAGCACATGCTGTGACAAGTCCTCTCATTGGGATGCCTGCATCTGCCAATGCCAAACTAGCGGCTGTTATTCCTGCAGTTCTAGTCCCTGCATCTGCCTGTAGTACTTCTATGAATATGTCTATGGCAGATCTTGGAAACTCCTCTATGAATATAATTCCAGAGAACATCTCTGCTATGAGCTTGGATATCTCAACGCTCCTCCTAGTTGGTCCAGGCTTTACTCTTTCTTCTGTTGAGAAAGGTGCCATATTATATCTAGCTCTCACTACAGCCTTTGTGGGATCTTGCATATACCTTGGGTGAAGCTCCCTTGGTCCGTATACTGCTACCAGTATCTTGTTCTTTCCCCATTCTATGTATGCTGAGCCATCTGCTCTGTTAAGCACTCCTACTTTCATTTTTATAGGTCTTAATTCGTCTAATCGCCTACCATCTACCCTCCTCAAGTTCTCATCGACTAATTTAAGTCCTGGAGGCTTCTGCATGCTCATACGTTACACCCTCACGTGTGCATAATTTCTCATGATCGAGTTTACTTAAAGAATTCCTTTAAATCGTTCATCCTTTTGTCTATATATTTTGCAACTAGTTCAGTAAGTCCTATTACGTGTGAATACCTAGAAATTATGTCTAAAGCCTCACCGACAATCATTGTTGCTATGGGGTGCCCTCTAACCCAAACTACCCCATTTTGACCCACTATTATTGATGTTCCTGTCTTCTGTTTTATCATTGAAATCATAGATCCTCCTTTGCCAAGAATTCTTGCAACTTTTGATGCAGGAAAGAAAAACAAAGTCCCTAACGTAAGTTTTTTTGCCCTTTCATCTTTCATAGTTATAAACACTCTTCTTGTTTCGTCAACAGCCTGTATTTTTGCTATAACAGCATCTCCAACGTTTAAGTATTTTCCTGTCTCGCCAAAACCGACCTCCCAAGGTGTCTCATTTGCGTGAAGCACTCCCGGATACGGAGAATTCAAATTAAGAAGCCAGAAAACAGGCTGTACATCTTCAACGATTCCTATTATTATGTCATCCTTCTTTGGTATATATTTCGCATTTAATGGTATCACTGTCTTAGTTGGTTGTGGTATGCCTATTACTGCCGAATGCGTCTTAGAACCATCAAAATAAGCATACAAAGTTGGTATTATTGGTCTTCCGTTACCAAGAGTATCCCCTGGAAACACGAGCTCCCTCGATTTGTGCCCTGATAGATCAATCCTCACATTGTACATCATTTTCATCACTCATGTCTTTCAAGTATCGCTGTTTGAACGTTTCCTTTTGTGAGCTGTGCGAGCTTTTCAAAGAACTCCGTAACGAGTCCGGCAGGTACCTCTGCAGTGAACTCCCAAGAACCGTCTGAGAGCCAATCTTCTTTTATTATTGTAGCATATCTCTGAACGATACTATAAGCCTTTCCAACGTACTCTGGGGGTATTCTAATCTCCACCTTTGCTACTTCTAGTCTTATTGGAATTATCTTTCTAATTTCGTTAAGTACTTCTTTCACCTGCATTTCTGCAGGCTTAAATGGATCTATATTCACTCTTACCTCTTCCATAGCAGCTTCTATCCTTTGAGGTGGTATTGGAGTCCCCGTCCTAGGATCAACGGCTTTTCTTGATATTATAGTTATTATCTGCTTTTTCTTCTCTTCTATCATCTTTTTCCTTTGTTCTGACGTAAGCTGGACTTCTCCACTATCTATGATCTTAAGAGCTATTTCGTAAATGTTATCTGTCCCAAATATCTTTACCAACTCGTTCTCAGGCACTCTTTCTCCTTTCTTGCTGTCTCTGAACACTTCCTCTGCTGCTAATATTTCTGCAACTTCTTCATAAGATACCTTTTCTCCTCTATGTAACTTTTCTTTTATTCTTCTCGCTCCTTCAGGATCTACAAGGATCTCAAATCTTTCTCCAGAATATTTAAGTCGAGCTATAACAGCCTTATCTAAACTCACAGGCATGATATCACCTTCTCAACAGAATTGCTAAGAAATGTTAAGTCCCTTATCATTCATGCAATCCACAACATATTCATTTGAAACTCTCGATAATTCCTCCTAAAATTTGTATTCTTTCCTCTTCACTAAGTTTACGCGCCTTTTCACCCTTCTTCACAATCGCAACTTCTATATTCCTTGGGTCAACTTTTCCTTCATTGGCAACATATAGCGCTTTTACTGCTATTCTCAATGCCTCGTCTTCTGACATATTCTCCCTATATTCACTCTCCAACACGCTAAATGCCGGGTTTCTACCAATACCAAGAGCTGATGCCTTAAAACCTATGTAGTTTCCGCTTGGGTCTGTCTCGTAAAGTTGCGGTCCACTTGAGTCAACGCCTCCAATTAAAAGTGAAACTCCAAAGGGTCTTGCTCCACCATACTGGGTAAAAGCTTGAATATAGTCACAGATCTCTCTAACAAGGACGTCCACGTCTATGGGTTCTCCATAGCGCCATCTATTCTGTTGTGCTATAAGTCTTGCCCTCTCTATCAGTGCTCTTCCGTCAGCAATCCACCCTGAGACTACAGCCGCAATATGATCATCTATTATGAATACCTTTTCTACACTATCTCTCTCAACAAGCGGGCTTGGAATTATCCTGTCCCCGAGAAGTATTACTCCATCTGAGAATTTAACTGCTATCGAAGTGCTACCTCTTTCCACAGCTTTCATTGCATATTCTACCTGGAAAAGT
>QMTT01000044.1 GCA_003663565.1 Thermoplasmata archaeon | reverse complement strand
GTCTACTGAAAGGTATTGATCTTCCATAACGTTCACCGTTCTCTGTTTAGTATTTTTCTATGACCTTATGGAAAAAGTTAAGTATAGCATCCTCAAGTGACCATTCTCTTGAGATGTAGAGTGTAAGTGCAAGCATGAACTTTACAAACCTAACAAACACTATGGAGTATGCTATAATTCCTCCGAGAATCGTTGCAAACAGTATGAAAATTAAGATTAGATGGTATACCCTATAGTGTAACGTCATCGTGAACTTGGTACTCCCTACGAGTTTTATTGGAACGTCAATGTATCTTGAAAGCTTTAAAAAACCCAGATAAGCGTGATCTAGTGCCTTAGACAGGTTGTATATTCTCATGACACCATAACTCTGTATAAGGAGTAATGTTATCGTCTCAAGGGCAAGTCCTAGGGAGAGTATCAGGACATTCGCGCCCGAAAGCTGAAAACCATATCCTAAAAGCGAGAAAAGGATGTATACACCCATATGTTTTCGTCCCACGTTGTAGGCACTTATGGCTGATAGAATCTCACTGATATATTTTTTTGCAACCTCGTCAGATCCAAGCTCCTCATTATTCCATAGAGTATAACACGCATTTCTTACGAAATCAAGGGCCCTTTCCGGGTGTTTGTCTATGGTTGAGAGCATGTATGTTAAAATAGTATAGAAAAAGAACATGGAGAATCCCGTAGATATGACATATGCTATGAAAATCGTCTCATTGAAGCTTATGGTGGCAAAGGCTACGCTCTTTAGGAGTGACACATATGAGTGCTCGGTAGGATAGTATTCCATGAACTTTTTAATTAGAAAGTATGCAAGAATACTCAAGGAAGTCATCTTGAACACGGTATAAGGAATAACAAGCCTTTCAAGAGGGACTATTTTGTCCGTGTCTTTTCTCTTTGCATATGAGTACAGGGTCTTTTCTTCAGTCCTCATGTATTTTCCCTTCGAGTGAATATCAGCTCTAACACGTGATATGGAATATCGCAAGCACCTTCTTGTTTGTTCTGAATTCAAGATATTTCTTAATGGCTTCCTGTGTTGGCAATTCCACGTACTCTAATCCTAGATCCTTTAGTAGTTTTCTACTTTCTTCTGTAAGGCTTAACATTCCATATATTCCAGTCCCAATAATCACGAGCTTTTCTCCATGTCCCAAGTAATTAACTATTTCCTCTATGTCCAATTTATGACTTGTACCATGCCTCCTTTTAGATATCTCTTTAAGCCTTCTCTCGACAGTCCCGTCAGGATATATCACTATGTCATGATCATATTCCTTCCCATCCACAACTATCCTTCCGAACTCAACTTTTATCTCGTTAGGCAAGTATACCGCCCCTCTAGTGTAGAGTCTTTTTTAATAGGGATCCACAATGTGACATGTCCTCATGCCCAAGATATACTTAATTGTGATTGCAGTCTTAATAATATTAGTTTGGTAAAGGTTCAAGAAATGGCTTGGTGAGCACATGCTGCTAGAGATTGTCCCAACGAGATCCGACGAAAGGGCACTCAAAAGTCTTAAGGAAAACATATTACGGGCAGTACCCACAATTAAGAGCTTACGAGTTGATTCGGGAAAGATATATATCGAGGTTGAGGGTTTTGATCTCGAGGCCCTTTCGAGGATACGAGGAGTAAAAACCATAAAATATGAGGAAAAGACAATAAAAGGCTTTGGAGGGCTTCCTGTGGGCTATAGCGGTAAAGCTCTTATGATGTTCTCAGGAGGTTTTGATTCTCCTGTGGCATCTTGGTTACTTTGGAATTCCGGTTTTTCTTTAGATTTCGTGCACTTTAACCTTGCGGGTCCTGTCCAAGTATATCACATGGGAGTAGTTCTTAAAGAGCTTTATACATCATGGGGTCGCTCTGATGACTCCAGACTTTACATCGTGGATTTCAGAAATGTTGCAAGAGAGATAATAGAGCTAGTCGACAGAAGGTATAAACAGATAGTTCTAAAAAGGGCCATGTATAAGGTCTCAGAGATGCTTGCGGAAAGGATAAACATTGACGTAATAGCAACTGGGGAAAGCGTTGGTCAAGTATCCTCTCAGACGCTTCATAGCCTTGCGGCCATAGAGGAAGCTCTTAAAGAAAAGATCGTCTTAAGGCCTCTTGCGGGATTAGACAAAGAAGAAATAATAAACATCTCCAAAAGGATAGGCTTGTATGAACTCTCTAAAAACGTGGGCGAGTACTGTGCTTTAGTTGCTGGCAAGGTCGTAACTAGGCCTAAGTTACAGAAGACCTTAAATGAGGAAAAGAAAATAGAGAAACTTTTAGAGGAGTCACTTGAGAGTATTGAAGAGTACGATCTCAGAGAGTTTGATCCTAGAAGATTGCTACCTTACGAGGACTTGGAAATAGACTTTGTTCCCTATAATGCCGTGCTAGTGGATGCCAGAAGTACTATCTCTGAGGATGTTCCGGGAGCCATAAGGATGGAAGAAGTGAATCCAGAGGATCTTAAGGATCGTGTGGTCGTCGTCTTTTGTGAAGATGGTATTATAAGTAGAGAGATAGCTCTTGAGCTAAGGAATCAAGGCATACTTGCATACAGTTTTAGAGGAGGATTTAAGAGGCTTCGTGAAAAATTTTGTATTGTCATATGAGGTGTGTCTATGATAGACTTTGAGTGCGCCCTTAATATAGCGTTCGATATTGCCCACTACATAGCTGATAGTATAAGCGAGGTCGCCTGGGAGGATTGGAAAAAACCCGTTGGAAGGAATCCCTATGGTAGCGTAACTAAGCTCGTTGACAAAGTCGCTGAGGAGGCTGCTTTATACATAGTAGATGAGTATGATCCAGAGCTTAATATATTAAGCGAGGAGACAGGCATAGTGGATCGAGGTTATGAAGAATACTTAATAATAGATCCCCTCGACGGTACTAATAATGCCGTAAATGGGATACCTTTCTATGGAGTTTCGATTGCTATAGGAAAGAAAACCTTGGGAGATGTGTACTTTGGATATGTGTATAACATAGTGAGCGCTGACGAGTTCTATGGGTTTAAAGGCAAGGGAGTTTATTGGAACAATAAGAAGGTCGAAACCCCTTTGGAAACAGATATGCGAGTCATATATCTTGGAAAACATGTAAAAGAAATACGTGACGAAGTGGAAAATTTCATAAAGGATGAGCTTTATGCTGGAAGACTCAGATCCTTAGGAGCAGCAGCCCTAGAGCTAGCATTAGTTTCTGTTGGTGCTTTGGAATACTACTTCCAGCCTGCAGAAAGACTTAGGATTGTTGATATCGCTGCAGGAGCTTTTTTAGTCTGGGAAAATGGCGGTATAGTTGTAAATAGAAGACATGAAAGCCTAAAGGATCTCCCAATAGAGCTTGGTGTGAGAACTAGTGTCTTTGCATCCCTAAAGAGGAAGATACTATGTTGAAGAAGCTCTCCCTATTTGGAAGGATCGATAGGAAGGAGTCTCTCGATGTCATGAGGGCCATTATAGGATTCCTAGAGGAACATGGCGTTGATGTTATAGTAGAAGAAAGTGTGTCCAAGGCTCTAGGTTTAGGAGAAGGAGTGCCTCTCAGTGAGCTCAACGAGGGAGAGGCCCTTATAACTGTTGGCGGAGATGGTACCATTCTCAGAGCTCTTCTCTTCGTTGACCTTCCAGTACTCCCGATAAAGATTGGGAGGATAGGATTCCTTACAGAAGTTCTCTGGAACGAATGGAGATATGCTTTAGAGAAACTTCTGAAGGGAGAATTCACAATAGATGAGAGGGATAGGCTTGAGGTACAATATAAAAGTAAGGTGTTCTCGCTGACTAATGAAGTCTCCTTCAAAGGGGAAAAGCTTGACAAGATAAACGAGTTTACAGTGACGTTCTCTTCAGGAGGCTCTTGGAACCTCTACTGCGATGGCATAATAATCTCAACCCCTACTGGGTCCACGGGATACGTCCTAAGTCTTGGAGGTCCCATCATTCACCCAAGAGTTAGGGGTTATATTATAACGCCAATAGCTCCATATAGGGAGCCTATAAGGAGCCTTGTGCTTCCAGAAGATGAAGTAATAGAGGTAAGACCGCAGAACCAAGGTGCTTATGTCATATTAGATGGCCAGATCCTTATCACAATATCAAATAAACAGAAGATCGAAATTCGAATTGATAAGAATCGTAAGACGAGGATTATAAGAATTCGTAAAAGAGGAGTGATAGAAGATGTCTTCAAAAAGATCAAACTGGAAAATAACCAGGGCAGTTCTTGAATTTCTTTTAGAAGCGTCAAAAGATGCATATCCTAGTGAGATGTTCTTTTATCTTAGTGGAAGCCTAAAAAAGAGGGTCATAAACGAGGTGATAATAGGATATTTTAACTCAAGTCCTGAAGCAGTCATATATAGACCAGAAGCCCTTCCAGTAAATCTTAAGATCGTAGGAACAGCTCATTCGCATCCTTCTGGTGATCCAAGGCCCTCTAGGGCTGATCTCGAGTCATTTCAGAGGTTTGGGGGAGTACATATAATCTTGGCATATCCCTTCAATGAGAACTCTTGGAAGGCCTATAATTCGTATGGTGAAGAAATAGAGATCGAAGTGATTGAGGAGAGTTAGTGTCCAAGTACTATTTTTCTCACTTTCATATAGTTATCGGGATTCTCCTTGAAGTACTCTCTGACGGGATCTAGAATCTCATTTAGATATCTTGCAGCGTTCTCCTTCAGATCTAATGGGTGTATTTTTCCTTCAGAGTAGTCCTTTTCTAGATCCTTGTAGGTATCGTATGTGACGTCTCCACCGTATTTCTCTGGTCTCTTTATTGTGACCTCATTAAAGTATCTGAATATTATGTACTCATAGAGTTTCAGAACGGGGTTCTCATCCACGACTTTTGCAGGACAGTACGCTGAGAGAATCTTCCTTCTGACTTCTTCGGGACTATCATGGATCAGTATCGCAGCTTCGGGGTTGCTTTTTGACATCTTCATGTCTGCTGTATCCATTCTTCCCTTTGCTTGAAGTGATGGGAGTAGGGGAGTGTGTAGCGCAATGGGCTTCTCTAATCCGAGCTTCTCTGCAAGGTCCCTTGCAAGCATATGAGCCTTTCTTTGATCCATGCCACCGTATGCTATGTCTATCTTCATGTAGAATATGTCAGCGACCTGCATTGCAGGGTATATCAACTTCGAAAAGTCCAGTTCTGCTTCATCCTCTTTTCTTCCCATTATGGTAAGAGCTCTTTTGATCCTCGCGAGGGTAGAGTTCTTGGCAACCTTAATCACTAGCGCCCAGTAGTCTGAGGAGTCCACAAGATCGCTGGCATACACATACTTTACATTTTTAAGTCCTAAGACCTCGAAGGCTTCCTTTAAATATTCTCCTGCAGCTCTTATGTTCTCAAGGGAACCACCTAGCTTATCGTTTATATAAGCATGCCAATCAGCAAGGAACACTATCGTCTCTATGCCAGCTTCAATGAACTCTGAAAGCTTTTTCACGCATATGAGCCATCCTATATGCCCAAGACCTGAAGGCTCGAATCCTTGATAAGCTCTTAACTTCCTTTTCTTTGCCTTTTCTTTAAGCTCCTCTACTGTTATTACTTCTTCTGCACCGCGTGTCACAAGATCTACTATTTTGTCCGTGTTCAAGGAGTATCACCTCAAAGTCTTCCTTGACCAAATCCTTATGGGATGCCCACAATATTTACATCGACCATCGATAACATCATATTGTGTTATCGCAAGTACGGATCTCCTTATTACAGGTCTGCCACACCCGGGGCAATAAGTAGTATTATAGGTCTCGTCAATTATATTCCCCACGTACACGTATTTGAGACCCTTCTCCTTAGCGGTTTCATATGCCTTTATTAGTGTCTCAATGGGCGTGGGAGGGAGGTGCCTCATCTTGTAATGAGGAAAGAACCTCGTGAAGTGCACAGGTATTTCTGGATCTAATGACTTAACGAATTCTATGAACTCCTCTATCGACCTATTTGAGTCATTTACTGTAGGTATTATAAGATACGTAAGCTCTACATGTATTCCAAGATCATATGCAAGGGTTATCGTCCTTTTTACGGGGTCTAAGCGTCCTCCAAACAGTTTATATGCTTCCTCTGGACCCTTGTAGTCCACATTCATTCCATCTACATAAGGTGCTATTTTCCTTAGAGGAGCCTCGTTTATAAATCCGTTGGTTACCCAGGTTATGTACGCATCTGTTTCCTCCCTGACGAGCTTTGAAGCATCGTATATGAACTCGTACCATATTGTGGGCTCGTTGTAGGTCCATGAGATGCCATCTGCTTGAGTCTCTTTGAGATATCTGACGACGTCCTCAGGAGATATCTTCCTTGAGAAGTGCTCTAATGGCTCTGTTTGAGATATTTCCCAATTCTGACAATGGGGACATCTCAGGTTGCATCCCCATGTGGAGAGTGAAAGCACATGCGATCCAGGCTCAAAATGATAAAACGGCTTTTTTTCTATGGGATCAACAGCAATAGATGATGCAAGCCCATAGACTAACGTGTAAAGCTTTCCGTTAATGTTCTTCCTGACTCTACAAGCGCCGACACCATTAGGTGGGATCAGACATCTATGTGGGCAGAGATTGCATCTAACACTTCCCTTTTCTGCTTGTTCCCAAAATCTACATTCTACAAGTGATCTCATGACATGTCCCCTTTGTAAGACGTTCCAAGATGATTACTACCTACGTTATCATCAAAAAGAAATTATCATAAAGTAGAAAGTAGCATGCTTATTTAGAGCATACTTCTATGTGTATACCTTGTAATAATATAGCTGACTAGTACCTTATGAGTCTACCTCTTCCTCAGAGATTTTCACATTGTTAAGAGAGGGAGTGATGAGAGATGTCAGGACCTGTTGTCATT
>QMTT01000043.1 GCA_003663565.1 Thermoplasmata archaeon | reverse complement strand
GTGAACGTCCTAGACCCGCTAAGGCTTTTTACATCGCCATCCCAGTCTGGAGTGACATTGACTTCGATGAATGGCTCACTCACTTCAGGTGGGGTAAGTAACTTCTCGTGCGAGTTATTCTCTAAATCCACCAGGAAAATACCTTTTTCTTCACCGATATCCGATCTAGTGAGATGCCTGGCTGTCCCTGGATACCAAACTTTAGAAAACTGCTGCTCTTTGTGGATATGGCCACTTATCACCTTCGTGATATGGTCTGGTATGTCATCTGGATCGAAGCCACCTGGTGCATAAAACCCGTTTTCATATTGACATCCATTAAACTCTTGGTGGCACATAACGACAGTGCCTTTTGATATGGGAAATGCGTTTAATTGGGATAGGAACTCCTCATTTTTACGATAAAACGGAAGTAGGCCTATAGTTCGCCCGCTTAGCTCTATAGATGTGGGCTTATTGATTACCAACACCTGCTTTGCGTGAATATCCATGAAGTTTTCGGACATATCCGAATTTGCATCATGATTCCCAACTAAGGCAATAATCGGGGATTTCATTGAACCAAACATTTCGACCCAGAAATTCACCGCCTCTACTCTGGCGATACCAAAGTCATTATATTGATCTCCCGCGAATATAATCGGCACGTTAGCGTCACGAGCTTTTTTGTCCGCCCACTGAATGAGTCGCTTGGACTCTTCTAGATTGCCTTTTTTGACGTGTGGATCTCCCACCCACAAAAATTTCTCGATGGAGTGTTTCTTGGGATCAAACTTCATTTACTTCCCACCCTAAAATGTCTGTTTGGGGGCACATGACGAATCTCGTACCATCCAACTCAAGAATCTGCTTATTCCACGGCTGTAAACCAGCATCTCCTCGCAATAGAGGTCTTGATTCTCCAGCTATGTGAACTGCCGTGGTATTCCCGAGAACTTCTACGTAGCTCATCACAAGTGTAGCTGTGAGTACCTCGACATTTTGCGCTATCCTAGCGAATCCACCCTCTACCTTAGATTCTACCTTAGAAAAAACTATCGGCTCTATGGCCACAAATTTAGTTGTCATCATTCTTTTCGTCATCAATCACCTCCGTAAGTATGGTATCACAATTATTTAATAGGTTCAATGCCTTCTTCGGCTTCCACTATCTCTTCATCGCTTAAGACCGTAACACCTATGTTGGCCCCAGGCTCTGCAGTTGCTGGGAATTGGTCGGACGACCTTACGTTTTCCGTCTTCTTGACCGAATCACCCATAACCTCTTTGGCTATCTTGCGCTTAAATTCGTCGACTCCACCAACCTCATCCATAGCCAGGACTTGCATAACAGCTTGAGGTGTAGATTGATCACTGGCCTTGAACTTAAGTGACTGCAGCTGGACCCCGTGAGTCTTGGATTTTGCGAAATCAGTTTTGGTTGCAAATGTCGTCTGGGCCTCATTAGTTCTTGATTTACTTATATAAAACCGCATTACGTTGGAAGCCTGTTCGTCTGGCGACCTGTTCAGTGTAATGACATTGTCAGCTTTCTGCATAATACCGAATGACCCTGCAGCATCTGCCTGGTCGATAACCCTACTGCCTGAATGGTCGCCACGGTTCACTTTATAGCCATCTCTGTTTGTCTGAACTGGCAATATGTTGTGGAATCTATGTTCCATGCCTAGATTCACAAACTGATCGTACACGTAATCGGCTTCTTCCCATCCAGCGCGACCTTTCATCTCCTTGGATTTCAACTTACCAGGGTAGTCATTCACTAGCATATCGAACCCCTTACCTATGCGAGATATCAAGATCTCTTGCTGGAGGATTATTTCGTTGATAACTGACTCAACCCACATCTCGCCAGCTTTTACCCATGGGATGTAAATAAGATACTTATCTAGCTTTTCTCCATTAATCTTCATTTTCCGTTTTAGGATTTCATCTGGATTAGAAAGCTCGTCTCCAGTGGCCTCACACATATTCATGAAAATCTTAGTCTTAATGTCTTCCCACTTCTGCTCGTGAGTGATATATAAAATATACTTTTCATTTATGATGTTTGGGACAATTATACTTGTCACTACGGTCGTTTTACCTGAGTTTGATGGACCCAAAATAATCGTAGTATCACCCTTAACTAGACCCCCGTGGGTCCACTCTTTAGGGTTGGATTTCGACATGTCTGGGTTGGCAATTTTCGCTCCATCTCTAAGCATCTCGTCAAAAACTGGGTGACCTATCGTCAAACAGTCTTCGAATGACTCAGATCTATTGGTGAAGAAGTCAATCGCATCTCCGAATACGACTCTCTCGTCGCTCTCGAATGAGGTATTCCTGATCTCCGTCATTTTCTTTTCAATTATATCTTTTGCTTTATTGAACTGAGATGCGTTGAATAGTCGACCAGCCTCTTCGATTGAGTTTGATAGCTTAATGGTCTTCATCCAGCCACTCATCAAACTACTTAAAGGCCCTAGAGTTATATCTTTGGTTGCAGCTACGCACATATTTAAGTGATTTTGGTACTTTAAGGGGCTCATGTGGAATGTGGAGTTAAGCGCACCTTGCAATTCTGCTAGTGTAGGAACTGCTTTGTATTCGGTATGCCACTGTTGTGCCGCATCAAATACAGCTCCGCTAATAGCTGATGCAAAAAATCCACCCTTGAGATGCGTCATACAAGCTAAAAAGAACTTACGATCTTTCGTGATCCACCCGACGATGGCATCCTGTTGCTTGTCAGAGAACTTCTGGAGGGTAACATCTTCTTTTTCGATATGGAACGTCATTTATTAGCCTTAAAAAAACTTCTTTAGGTGAACAAACACATGGCCGTCGGAAAAATCCTTAGCCGTCTCGAAAGCTTCTTTGATTTCTAGGAAACTGCATTCGCCGAAATCGGCTTTTTTACCAGCTTTTTCGCATCTAGATTCACAGCTTTCTGGTATTGTGAGTATTTTTATCTTCTTTTCGATTGATCTGGTTAAACCTCTAAGCTCTTCTGTGGCATCCGGGTCCAAACCAAGGTAAACTACGTCAACTGGAGATTCATTTATCAGTTCGATTTGCCTTTTTGATACATTTTTACCCATTGAGCATACAATTCCACCAAACGAGTGGAACTTTAATGCATCAAATGGACCTTCGAATAGCATCGCGGACTTATGCAAGTATAAATTATCGTGGAACATCAAAAGTTGATCCTTCCGAAAACCCTCATTGTTCCTCATTCTGTCCAATGCGTCGACTTTATCTATCGCTCTCGCCTGCCACCCGTAAACACTACCACCCATCTTAATCGGCAGAACTACTCTTCTGAACCAGGGTGAGTATTTGATGTCGTAGTGATTAGCTAGTTCGGTACTAACACCTCTGTGCTCTAAATACATTGCACCTTCGTGGGCTTCTTTTTCGTCAATATCCAAAAATCCGTTTGCGGGATACTCCAACTTCTCAAGAACAACCTTCTTCTCTTCTTCCGTGACTAGCTTGGTGGGAAGTCTATCTATGTTTTTGATCCGCTCCCCGTAAATACGTTTTTTTGCGTCTTCAATTGATATTCCAGCGGTCTGAGACAGCCAATCTTGGAACCACTGGCGGCCAAAATCACAACCGCCGTGATAACAAATTACAGCACCATTATCCTTTAATATCGAAAGCTTGTCGGACCTGTCGCATGATGGACATGTCGTATACAAAGTCCTGACTCTCTCCGTGTAGTCAAGACCTTGATCTTCGATGATTTCTTTCATGGTGTCTTCTAAATTCATACCAAACTTAACCGATCTTTGTCGTAAACCTGTGTGAGAATGTCACTCTGCATCTGTGGATCGTCCCTTAGGGCTTCTAAGCACGCTTTCAGTCCACGCCACGTCTTCTCGCCATACTTGTACATCACATTGTTAGGCCTTTCGATGATACCCAACATTTTACCCAATGTAAAGACCTCCTCGTACTGATTGACGATCCCTTTTTGGTAATCTAAGGTGAATTCTGCGGTTCGGTCAGCTGGACCCATGGAATTACCCATGCATTTAAACCGAATCTTATGGCCCTTTTTCAGCGCCTTGTCCATGAAATCCTTAGTCTCGTCATCTGTAAACGTCTCTCCTGCCAGAGAAACCTTTCCAGTTTTTGATTGGTTGGGCTCTACATAGCAGAAAAACTCAGCCATGTGCTTAGCGGCGTACGCCGATGCCATCTTGACAGTCTTACCTCTCATTTGCTCCAATTGGTCCATCTCTGCCCTGACGTGGGTGGTCATAATGAGTGCAATTCGATGCTTTCTGATAATCGGCAGGATTCTTAACAGTCCATCTTGAATTGTTGCTGCCTGGTCACCGATCTGCTGAGTGTTGATCGTTTTTGCATTCAGGAATCGTCGACCAGCGATACCTTTCAGTGAATCTATGACGATTGCTCGTACCTTAAGACCTTCTTGGCACATGGCATTAATCTCACCCTCGATACGATCAAAAATCAAGGCCGGCTCATTTACATCGTACGTAATATGTCGATCTGAGTCGATTCCGAATGCCTTAGCAGAGTGAGCATCTTGCTGAAGCTCGCCTCGCATCTCAGTATTGAATGTTATCGAAACCGCTTCCGGGTCATCCTGATGCAGTTGCCCGATAAAGGCATTGCATATGATGGATTTGCCGCCTTTTGGTGGACCAAAAAGGATCATACTGTACCCGAATGGTAATCCATAACCTCGTATACCCAAAGCCCAATTGATGCTGGGTGATGGAGTTTTCAAGACGTTGACCATCGGATCATACTCCATATTAACAGCCCCGTCTAACTTACGCAATTTAGCTAACATAGACTTATTACTCATAAAAAACCCCTGCTTTTAAAATTTTGCTTTTCCGATAAAGCTACCGTAAGACGGCTCACCTAGCGTCTGAACCTGATTATCCTGAATCGGTGCAGGATATCCGGCATTTGCTGTAATGCTGGTGGCGACGGCAGATGCCATCGTAGCTTTTTTCACATTCTCTTTAGCATCCCAGTAAGACCTTTCAAATGTCTTAACCTTGGCCTCGATAAATGTTTTCGTGGCCTCTAAGGCATCCCAAATATCCTTAGATTGGCGACATTCGGCATCCCTGCTGATCAATGCCTCTCTAAAATCTGGATTGCTTTTAATGCCAGCTTCTTTCATTCTAGCCGCCTCTTCTGGCAATTTGTCGATAATGACAGTTGCCTTGGCGAGATCGTAATTCCTTCTAGCCCGCAATATCTCGTATTTGATCCAGGCAATGTATTTAGTTGCCGTATTGCAAGCCTCGTTAAACGTCGCCGTCAACTCAGCTGCTGTAGCTGGGTTGGCGACTCGTGTTTCTGAGATTCTACCTTCAGCTTGATAAATCAACGACATATCAAGCTGAAGCAGTCCTCTGTCTGCATCACCACGAGGAATTTCTAGTAGCGATAAATTGTTAATTAAATCAGTCATAATCTCAACTCATGAATGTTTTGACGAAATCCGCATCACTCATCTCGCCCGGTGCGCCTGACGCTGCTACTGGAGCTGCTACTGGTGCTGCCATAGCTTGTGGTGTTGCGAGTGGATTAGCCACTGGAGCTGCCACTGGAGCTGCTACTGGAGCTGCCACTGGAGCTGCTACTGGTGCTGCTACTGGAGCTGGAGCTTGTACTTGAGGAGCTGAAACATTCATTCCGGCGGCATCTGCAGACATCTCTACGGCCACAGTAGAGTTAGTTCCAGGAACCGTCACTTCCATCTTGCTTTTCTCAGCCGAACCAAACATCCTATCAACCAAAGCTTTTTTGCCTTCATCTGGAGTGTTAATCAACATCACCATATCATCTGCAGAAATCTGCTTCATTAATGTGCCGAGATCTCGGGCTGATGTTTCTAGATACTCGACAAACTTTTCAGTTATAGCATGCTCCTTAAATCTAGACATCAACTGACCATTCTCATTGAAGGTCTCCTGAGCGTTATCTACCGTGTAGATAGTATCTCGATCTCCCTTAAATTTCTGTACCTTACGGAAATTAAAGAATAATCCGCGCATACCTGTAGCGTCGATATTGAAGTTGGTTCGAGCCTCTTGTAGGCGATCCTGCAGTGCTCGAAAGCACTTGATACCGATAGGTAAAAGTCCGACCTTGTTATCTACATTTACCGCATTGATGTAGAATTTCTTCTCGGCTGTGTACGGAAGAACTTGATTGAATAGAAAAGTCTTCAACTGCTCTTTTTCCATATTTTGCTCGACACCAGCATCGTATTGCAATCGAGCTTCCCGTGCCTTGTCGCAATAAGGGCAATGCTGCTCTATCATCTTTGTTTCTTTATTTTTTCGCTCGACGCACTCAAATCGGTACGGCCTAGCTTTAGAGTCTGCTCTTGCTGGATCTTTTACCCAAACAGAGTGAGATGCGTAATATTTTGCATACTGACCCTTATCTGCGAGACTGAATAGTGGGGGAAGAACTCTAAACAAGTTGTCTTCGTTGGCTGTTAATCCAAACCAATCCTTCTTGTTTCCTTCAAAATTTGTTGTTCCGATCTTCATAATTGACTCCTAGTTGGCGCAATGGCGTTGTTGGTGTAAAAAATCGACTACTTACTTGAAAATTGTGATCTGGCCTCCATCAAAACCTTCTTAACGGATTCGATGGTTGGTTTTTTGTCAATATTCATCTTTATGATAGGTTTTGGTAGCATACTTGGATCTAAATCAAGCGCATAGCTGTGTAAAACTACCGGAAGTACCTTACCATCAAAGCCCATATCTAAGGCTCCGAGACCTATCTCTCCTTTAGTAACTGCCGAGTAGAGCTGGCCTCCATATTGCTTACTGATCTGGATAAACAATGCCTCTTTGATTGTCGTATTCGGCCCGACGCCGTCAAACTTAGCTTGGAATAGAGGC
>QMTT01000042.1 GCA_003663565.1 Thermoplasmata archaeon | reverse complement strand
TTAGCTGAGGTTAAAGAAGACTTTAAAGATGGATTGATTAGTGCTTTCTGTAATGAAGACTCTAGATACTTTGAACGTGCACTATCTTCTAGTCATGATAGCTTTGGTGAACCCACTTGGGGTGACTTACATGACAGGAAGTTCTGGGAAGCTAAGAGACGTATGTATCTTAAAGACAATGAGTATTGGAAGTTTCTACAAGAGTACTATAACATTCCTAAACAGAATGCAGACCCTAGCTTTAAAGTAGATATGATTACTGAAGTTAAGTATCGCTATATGTCACTTGGTAATATACAGTGGCTAGAAGATGTAGATGGTAATAAGATTTCATGTAAGACTTATATAGGTATAGATCCAGCATATGCGTTTACTGCTAGAAGTGATGATACCGTTATAACTACTATAGCTGTTACACCTAGTGGAGATATAGTTATCCTAGATATGTTAGTAGCTAAAATAGATATGACTGATAAGTTAGAGAACCTATTTCGCTTAGCACATAAATATAATCCTGATAAGATTATAATAGAAGCGTTTGGAGCTGCATTGGAATTACCTCATAGTTTTGAACGTGAGATGTGGGAACGCAAGGAACGATATGATTATGAAGTCTTTAAAGAACGAGTAGGTAAGTCTACTAAGTTCTTAAATGGATTGAGTCCATATATAAACTCTGGACGATTTAGCTATGTATCTGGATGTCCTGATATAGACCTAATGAAGTTTCAGATGCAATCGTTTAGTGGAGAAGAACGTTTCCATGATGATACTATTGATGCTCTATTCTTAGCTTTCCACGGAAGTGAAGTTCCAGGAAGTATAGATATAGAAGCTCGTATAATGGCATATAAAAAGCGTAACAATACGAAGATTATTACTAATCCATACGATCAAATGATGGAAGCTACTAAAGTTAAAACTAATATACAAGGATGGCGTTTATGAATCTAAATACAAATGGTATCACTAAGCTTAGTACTAAGGATACCAAAGAGTTACGTGATAGATTAGCATTCTATGAGGGTCTAAACTACTGGGCTCATCAGAAAGACTGCAAGGAGAATAGAGACTATAGGTTCGGTAAGCAGTGGTTAGATACTGAGATCATAGCTAGAGAAGCTAATGGTAAGGAGACATTAACGCTTAACAGGATGCGTAAGATACTAAATGGTATGGTGGGACTAAAGACTGCTAATAAACCTAAGTATAATGTTATACCTCATAGTGGAGATGATGCTGTGTTATCTAGTCTATATGGACAATTACTTGATACATCATTCTATAATAGTAATGGTATGGATACATTAAGAAATGTTGTTATGTATGGTGATGGAGATAACATAGGGTACTTCCATGTTAAGCTGAATACTAAAGGACTACCAGTATTTGAGGGATTAGACTACTCACAAGTTGTGGTAGATCCCAATAGTGAGGATAGTCTATTTAGAGATGCTGAGTATATCTATATAAAGAGATGGATACCTATTGAACGAGCAAAAGTATTATATGGTATAACAGACTTTGATACAGGTATGCCAGATGGTTGGACCAATAAGACCTATATAAACTCTAGGACTGGATCTACTGATGATGTATCCGTAGAGAGAATGGTAGATACTAGTAAACGTAACGTTAAGATCTATGAGGGATATCATAAGTATATAGAAGCATATAATGGTGGAATACGTACACGTATAAAGAAGGAAGTAATAGTAGGGTATAATTACATACATTGTACTGTATTACCTGAGTCTATTATAGACTTCCCTATTATACCATACTATGTAGATTTTGTTAACAATCCATATAGGGTTGGTGAAGGGCACTACCTTAAAGAGGTTAACGATTTCATTAACTCGTCTATCAATATCACTATGGAAGGAGCTAGACGTAATAGTAATCCCGAAACTTTCCTTACAGAGGATATGGTAGATGGCGATATGAAAGCATGGCGTAGTCAGTATGGTGCTGGTGAACGATACTTTATGATTAAGAAAGATAGAGGTGGTGTTACTCCATATACTGTAGCAGGACAGCCATTGAATCAAGCATGGTTTGGTCTATTAAACTTCTTTATGTCAGAACAGGAATTCATGACTATGCCTAATCAGATGTTAGGCTTCAATGATGCTACCGAACGAGAACGTAAGGATATGATAAGTAAAAGAGAAGCTGTATTAGACTCTATGAAGTTAGCACTGGGTCATTTAGATTCTGCTATATCACAAGTAGGGCGGGTAACAATACAGTATTATAGAGCATATGTACCCAAAGATAGAGTATTATATATTGCTAATGGAGATGAGAAAATAAAGAGATACTCAATACTCTCTAAAGCAGGACTTAACTTAGATAACCAGGATAGTGTTAATCGCTATAAGAAGCATAGACTAGAGATGGGAGATAATCCTAATCAGGTAGAAACTGATTTATCTAATGCTAGGGCTGATAAAGCTTTCTATGTGTCCCTACAAGATATGTACAATCCATTGATGGATGATAATATAGATGTACATGTAGTAGCTATGTCATATAGTTCTAGTTATCTATTACAACAGTTCGATAGACTAATGGCTATGAAACAAGCAGGACTTCACATTGATGATGAGGATATAATTAAGAGATCACCTATAGAGGATGCTGAACGTATAGCTGAACGTGCTTCTATGAATAGAAGTTTGATGTCAGAGAATGAACAGTTCCGTCATCTAGTAGAAGAACTTAAGGCTCGTATAAGTCAGTTAGAAGGTATTGTATCACAAGGTAAGATGGCTGGTATAGAACAAGAGCACATGTATAAGGCTAAGAAGCAGCTTGACGATATTAAGAACAAAGGGTACGTTCGTAAGAAGATAGAGGGCTTACAGTCCCATCAGGTAATTAAAGAGGAACGTATGAAGGCTAACCATGAGATAGAGCTACTTAAAGCAAAGTTAAGCGTACTAGAGACTGAGGCTATTAAAGAGGCTAAGGACTCTAAGGATGAAGCACCTGAGACACTGGGTGATATACTACTATAAACTAGGGGAGAGATGCTATGGCATTTGGTAATAACACAGCAATACAAGAAGCACCAGCAAGTAGAATATCTATAGAGGAGTTTAATGCTGGTGAACGTGAGAGAGTAAGAAGTGGATTTGGATTATATACGGAGCCTGAACCAGTGACTCCACAGCCTAGTGGAAGAGATAGTTATGATTTCACAGATGAAAGAATAGCTAATCTTAACCGTGCGGAGTATGAACAGATAATAGATAGCTTTAGTGGTATACCCCCTAAAGAGAATGTTAACCCAATACAACCACAGATGATACAGCAACCTACGTATGTTCCACAACAAACAGAGCAGGTTATAGTACCACAAGTGAATGTACAACAATCAATACAACCGACAGTTGAACAAGCACCAGTGGATAAGAATGATTTCCTAGCCAATATATTTGGCGAAGACAGTAGTGATATAAACGTTAATACGCCTACAGCCGTAGCTCCTACAGTACCTGTTGTACCCGTAGCACCAGTTATACCACAGACTGTACAACAAACATATCAAACACATCAAACGAATCAAGTACCACAACCTCAGAATGATATGTTCCGTAAAGAGTTGGCTCAAATGGCACTACACAATCGTGTTAATCCTAATGTAGTATTTGAGACGCTAAAGAATATCCCACTAGAGAACTTGTATCAATTTGTCATGGGACAAGCTGGCGAAGCTATGTCACAGAAACAACAGAGTATCATTGAGCAACAAAAGAAAGATGATGCACTAAGTTTAAATATGGCGAACTTTAGTGTGACAAATGAGAATCAAGTAAGAAATGTAAGCACTAGACCGTTATATAACTATGACAGTAGCTCCGACAACTATTAACTAATAAGACTAATTAAAGTAAAGGATATGTATTATGGCACTTAAAATAAATAATGGAACAGCACAAGCAACTGGAACTAGCGAATTCTGGAACAACTTTCCAGTTAAGACTGCTTACGCACATGAGTCAGGAAGACAGGGCTCTGAAGTTGGTTTGTTAGATCAACGTAAGTATGTAATAAATATTGATGATAACATGAGAAACAATGCTCTTAGATCGTTACCTATGATGAAGATATTTGAGAAAGTATCTAACGGTGCATCTATTAGTAAACTAATGCATACTTGGATTGATAAGTATGATAACGAGAAAGGTATGAAGTTTATGCCATTCAGTGCGTTAAGAACTAGAGACTATTACGGATCTAACTCTGCAAGTTCAGCATGGGGTACTGGTGCGTCTTCAGATATCTCTAGTGCTCTTGGATCACTTAATGAGATGGGTGGTAAGTTACAGTTCCAATCTGCATCTTGTGACTTAGATTCTGGTACTAGAAATCTTAGTAGCACTAATGACCTAGGTGGTACTCTTACTGCTAGTTCAACTATTTTTATTAGTGACTCAGTTAAGTACGCTTATAAGACAACTGATAATGGTATCTCTCAAGGTATCATGGGTGAACTTAAAGAGACTGCTTCTGTACCAGTTGCATTTAGTGATGGTACTAAAGAGTCGTTTGTATTAGCATATGGGCGTGGAGCTAATGATACACAAGGAAGACCTGAAGATTTCATCTGGCTATTATCTAAAGTACTTGGTAATAGAGATTATACTTTAAACAATGCTGAGGGTATTGCAGTAGATTGGATGGACGACGCTTCATTGAGTAATGGTGTTGGTACTGATGCTAGTGCTAGTGGTATTAAAACATTTAGCTATACATATACCGAGGGTAGCTCTAAGATGACTCATTTGATTTGGGATATCATCTATACTAAAGTTGGTGCTAAGCTAGAGGGCTTCACTAATCGTATGATGGGACTTAGACGTTTCATTTGGACTTCTGATCTTAACAAGTTTATATTGATATTTGATATGGCTGAGACTAACTTTCCATACTTAGAGAAACCTAATACCGGTATTACTGGTATAATTGCAGGACAACATTACATCGTAACTGCCGGTACTGTAGTTGATAACTCTAAGACTTATTATGCAGGTGCTATCTTCAAAGCAGAAGGTGCTCAAACATTAACTGGTGTTAATAAGGTTAGTGACATACCTACTGGATTTCTAGTTGAAGAAGTTAACACTGCTCAGTATTCTAATACTACTGGAGTTGTTAGTGGTATTGAACATGCTCACTCTCCATATAATAGATTCTTTATGCCAGCTATTGGTATGTCACCAGAGGGATTCTCTAGAATTGGTAGACGACTTGTACTTAACTATAACTATGATATGCAATCTGCTGCTGATGCATCTGGTGCTTTTGATCTATCTAAAGTAGAGGGTGGTTACCCATCTAATACTGAAGGTCGTGGTAAGAATTTCATGCAGATCTTTAGATCGGTACCATGGGGTCGTACAAGACTACAAGAGACTACAGATGTACAAGGTGGAAACACTTATGACGCTGATAGAATGGAACACTTAGAGAAGTTTTATACTGGTATCAATGCTACATTGTTACTTGGTAAGTTAGACTTTGGACAGAACTTAAACGGTAATACTCCTATTAGTACATTTGCGTATAATAGTGGAGCTGGTTTAGATGGTGAGTATGCTGGTAAAACTAGTGGTCTATTAGACTACAGTACATTCCAGTTAACATGGGCTAGAATTCCTTTCTACATGGGACGTCCAGGATATGATCCTAAACAAAGTGCTGACCTTGGTTATGCTGTTATAGAGTTCTGTGAAAAAGTACTCAAGGGTATTAGCTGGAAGAAAGAGTTTGGTAAGCGAACAGTTTATACTGCTATCGTTTCTAGACAAGTTGTTAATACACTTGGATTAACTTACGCTAAGAACGCTAGTGCAGTTACTCAAGTTGGTAATCCATTTGGTACTGAGATTAGATACAACGCTCCTGGTACAGTTGATCTTAACTTTGAGACATTCTCTTATGTAGGAGTTGATGGTGATACTATTAACTTTGTAATTGATGACTCACTTGATTTCGCACCTAAGTTTAAAGCACCACGCTTCTTACTTGGTAAAGAGAAAGTAGATCCTAGATGGTTAATCTTATTACTTAATAAGAATGATATCGTTACATATTCACATAAAGGATTTCCTGACCAAGTATTCCAAGGCTTACAACCTAATCACGCTGTGAACGTACAGTATGAAGGAGCTCAAGCATCTAGACTATTGGAAGTTAAGAACCCTGAAGATCAGATGGTAATTGATATCTCTCCATTGATGTCTATGTAATATCTGTATAGTACTATAAACGGCTGGGGGTGATACTCCAGCCTATACTTAAATTAAATTAGAAGGAATGTATTATGATAAGAACGATTATAGGAGTGGCAGGAATAGGGACTACTACAGTGTTTACTCTTGGTGATATTCAAGGACTTGGCTCTCAAGTTAAGATTACTAAGATGATAGCTATTAACGATACAGCATCTAATGCTATTACTATTAACGCATCTAGTGGATTAGATACTATAGCACTAGATACTGGTACTGGTTCGGCATCTGTTACTGCAATAGAACTAAGTCAGCATGGACTAAGAGATAACCGTGGTGTACATAGTATTAGTGTTACATCAGCTACTACAGCCGGTAAGTACTATATGACACTGGAAGATAACGTTGGATAGGGAGTAATTATGAATGAATTGATAGGCAAGATTATACACATGACTAATCCTGATAGTATTATTAAACGCAGGATTGAGAACTTAATTAAGGAGTATACCTTAGATGTAATATCAAGTGTACAACCAGTGGAGACTCCTAAACCTAAAGCTGTGACTAAAGGCGGTGATCATGAATCTAGTACCAAAAAAGATATCTCCTAGATATTCTAGTATTGGTACTTACGAGCTAAAGTTTCCCTGTGACAATAACGAAATG
>QMTT01000041.1 GCA_003663565.1 Thermoplasmata archaeon | reverse complement strand
TTACCCATAGAGCTGGGAAGAACGTAAGACCTAGTACCCAAGTGAAGGGTATCTTGAAGGGGGACTCCTTTACACTCTTGCGCTCTTCAACTATCGTGAAGTCCTCTGAGAGAAACCACCAAATAGCAAGAACAGCATACATTGCCAAACCTGTTACTATAAAAGTAAGCTTCCAGCCTATGAGCCTAATTAATGTCTTAGCATAGATACCTCCTAAGAGGCCACCCCAAAATATTCCTGAAAGTATTATTCCCTTAGCAAATGGTCTTTCGGCAACAAATAATCTTCCAATCTGTGTGCTAAATAATGGAACCATGGATATCACAAATCCCTGAATAAATCTCAATGCTACTACCATCCACCAATTAGATGCATATGGTATAATCATTTGAGGTATAGCTGCAAAGCTTATTGCCGTCAAGATGGCCCGTTTGAAACTTCCCTGATAAAGTCTCGTATTTCCAAGAAGAAATGCAAAGAAGAGTCCTACAACGTATGCTGTATGTTGATAATCGTATATTTCTGAGGTTATCCCATAGTGCTCTATTATGAATCCCTTCGCAACGCTCATAAGGCTCAAAGTGCTTAACCCAAATGTGATTAATATTGTGTCAAGGATGACACTTTTCCAAGCTTTCATGGATCATTCCTCCGAAGTTCTCGTGATTGCATGAAGTTAGCATAAAATATTCAGTCAATGAATATCTTTTCAAGATTTTGATTGCTATTTGATCTCAATGCACTAAGTGGTTATCCAAAGAGTATATAATAAGCTAATACTATGAGAGAAGGAATTAGACTTAGAATGATAGTTCTAGAAACGGCTTTGACGGATTCTTTACCTGCAGGATTCACGTAGAACACCTTGTCAGCATAACTAAGGATAGTTGCAAGCGTGGAGACTATAACTGCTGTTTTAACGTCAAGAAGACCACTAGCACTCATAAGAGCTACACTGCTTACAACTGCAGCTCCAGAGACAAAGCCTCCTATGGCGAGGACATAAATTGCCTCCTTGAACCTGTTTACGATTACTGCCGTTAATACGTAGAATATCAAAAACAGTAAGGAAAACTTTACTGCATTCTTAAGTCCTAGAGGAGATTCTATTTCAATATGGACAACTTTTGCTTTGTCTTCCTGAGATCTGATAATGTAATAATAAGACATTCCAAGAGAAATAATTATCGTTGGTAATATCATTCCAAAGTAGGAAATAATGTATTCATTTATGGTCTTTATAGAGAATATTGCGATTATAACATTTCTCAGAAGCATGGTAGTATTCGTAACGAGAACACCTGCTATCAGTGTTCTTCTCAGCAGAGGGTCAGCTCCTAGTCTGGTTGCCAAACTCAACGTTGTGGCTTCTGAGTTCACAAGCCCTCCAAGAAGAGCAGAAATTATAGACCCTCCCCGCACGCCTAGGATTCTCATTGCAATGAATGACATAAAAGAAATGACTGAGATTACTATAATTATGTATACGTACCATCGTAAGTCTATAAGCCCGTAGATAACGCCCTCAGGAAGAAGAGGATAAATTATGAGAGCTATCACGATAAACTCAAGAGCCTCCATGAGCTCACTTTGAGATATGCTTTCTGCAATGGATTTGAATAGAGATCTTTCAAGACCTAAAAGTACGGTGATTACTGTCACTACAGCTGCTACGGCTATTTGTCCCATACCAACAAGAATTCCCACAAGAAAAGTGGAAAAAGCTATCGTACTTGTCGTAAGACCAGGAACTCCCATAGAATAATGGATATATGCTATCAAAATTGCTAAGGTTATAGAAAACAAAAGACCAATAATTATTAACGTATAATCACCTATTTCTTCGGAAATCATGTACAAAATTGTCCCACTCACGCTGACGAGAGGAAAAGTCCTTACACCAGCTATCATGAATCTTTTTGCTCCCCTTCTTTCCCTTTCGAGCCCTATAAGGAATCCCATAAGGAAGGATACAAGTATTTTTTGAATGGCAATCAATGGATCCATGCTCACGCAGTTCACCATGTCCAATTTAGGGGAACATAGTATGTACTAACTAATGTTGTTAATAAAGTTAATAAATTTAAGGCTAAAGAGAAAATTAGAGGAATATAGGAGCAAATAGAAGAGCAACTATGCTCATCAGCTTTATAAGGATATTCAAAGAAGGCCCTGCTGTATCCTTTAGTGGATCACCAACAGTATCTCCGACTACTGATGCCTTATGTGCATCACTACCTTTTCCGCCGAAGTTACCTTTCTCAATGAATTTCTTCGCATTGTCCCATGATCCTCCGGCATTTGCCATGTAAACTGCAAGTAGGAATCCAGATGCTGTTGCTCCTATTATGAATCCTCCTACAGCCTCCTTACCAAGTGCTGGAATAATTCCTACTAGAACTGGTGCAAGGATTGCACTAACCGTTGGAAGAATCATTTCTTTAAGTGCTGCTTTCGTAGAGATGTCCACACATCTTGAATAATCTGGTGTTGCCTTTCCCTCAAGTATTCCTGGGGTTTCTCTGAACTGTCTTCTGATCTCATTGACCATTTCCATGGCTGCTCTTTGGACAGCTCTTATAGCCATAGAGCTGAATATGAAAGGCATAAGGGCTCCAAGAAATACTCCTGCAACTATAGATGGATTCGTTATCGTAATGTCTTCACCTACGATGTATTTACTATAGTTTGCGAAGAATGCGAGAGCGGTCAGTGCAGCACTTCCTATTGCAAAGCCTTTTCCTATGGCTGCAGTGGTATTACCCACAGCATCAAGGTTTTCAGCCCTCTTTCTAATTTCCTCTCCAACCTTTGCCATCTCTGCTATTCCTGCAGCATTGTCTGCTATTGGACCATATGCATCCATGGACATCGTCATTGCAAGCGTGCTGAGCATGCCAACAGCAGCAATGGATATGCCATAGATTCCAACAAGCTTATATGAAATTATCATGGCAAGAGCTATTGTGATCATTGGAATCATAGTACTCATCATTCCAACAGACATTCCCGCAAGGATGTCTGTTGCAGGCCCTGTGGTAGCTGCTTTAGCAACGTCCTGTGTAGGTTTGTATTGGTCTGAAGTGTAGTACTGTGTCACAAATCCTATGACTATTCCAGCAATAAGGCCCAGTATTAGTGAGAAGAACGTCTTATACCATGACATCACGATCTTAGATCCTGTTATTATATCACTAACGCTGACTTCTGGAAGGATCATATATGCAACTATTCCTGAAAGCAAAGCCGTAAGGACAACACTTGTCACACTCCCCATATTAAGGGCCTTAAAGACGTTTTCTCCCTTATAGTTAGCTGTTATGAGAATTCCAACTATAGATGCTATGAGTCCTATAGATGCAACAAGTATTGCATACTCAGCGTACTCCTTTAGACCTAGAGCTATTCCTATTGCTATTGTTGCTATTATTGAACCTACATACGACTCATAAAGGTCTGCACCCATCCCTGCAACGTCTCCAACGTTGTCACCGACATTATCCGCTATTACTGCTGGATTTCTGGGGTCATCTTCTGGAATTCCTACTTCGACCTTTCCTACGATGTCTGCACCTACATCAGCTGCCTTTGTGTATATTCCTCCACCAACTCTAGCGAATAGTGCTATCGAAGATGCCCCAAATGAAAAGCCAAATAATATTGCAGCAAGTTTTTGAGTTTCATGAGAAAAGGCAAGATATGCCGCAGAGACCCCAATAAGTCCTAGACTTGCAACACTGAGGCCCATGACTGCTCCTCCAGTGAACGCTACCTTAAGTCCACTAGGAATGCCTTCTTTAAGAGCGTTTGTCGTTCTAACGTTCGCTATTGTAGCTGCGCTCATACCAAAGTAACCAGCTATTGCAGACAGTATTCCCCCAAATATAAACGTAATTGAAGATCTGAAATCAAGACCTTGTTCTGAGAAGAGATACCCAATAATAAACAGAATAACGAACATCACTACGAGATAAATGGCAAGAGTTTTGTACTCCCTTTTCAGGAATGCTTGTGCGCCTTCTCTGATGTATCTAGCTATTCTTTTAGCTTCTTCGGAGCCTTCGTCTTGTTTCTTCACCCAGTAATAGAAGTAACTTGCTAGTAACACTCCGAAAATCCCTATTATGAGCCCTATCCATGGGTACTCCATAAGAACACCTCCCTAAGGATAACATTAGAAAATATCCTAAGTATTCCTAGTGAGTATGTGTTCTTAATCGAATCGCGATAGATATTATATCGTTTACACTTGGTTCACGAGATATAGGAAATGTCTTAATATAAATGTTTTTGAGCACTCTCAGTTTAATATCGCTGTTTCGTATTAGCACTTGGTGTCTTTTTTGCCCTAAAAGCAAGTTTTACAGCTTGTTTGTCTTTTTCTGTTAGGACATTCTTGGATTTATATTTTAATCCTAACAGAACCCATATGTAATGATCTCTTAAGGATACTTTTCTTTTTAAACCCCCCTAAGATGACACGTTCTGAATTGAAAAGCCTTGCCGTTACATATAACAATGCTAGAAAGATTCCCAGTAGATAACTAATGGAGATCAGACATATCATTATGTTGTTTGCAAATAAGCCCTTCATTATTATTATCGTATTCATGAATGGATCAAGCATCAACAGATAAAGCTTTGGATCTGAAAGCCTTATGGGCACGTACATGAAAAAGAACGCTGGAAGTGCAAGGGGCATTACCACAAGGCTAGATATGGTCGATGCTGTTCTGACACTGTCAGAAAATGATCCTATTATTAGACCTATCATAGCACCAATTCCTGCAGTGAACACTATGCTAGCACCTAATAGAAGCGCACCTTTTACAGTGAATATATCCGACATGCCTGTAAGGCCAATGATGCTAATATTTTCCTCAGCTATTGAATTCATGAGGCTTTTCATATATAATACAAGTCCAAAGATATAAAACACGGCCATTATCGTCGCCACTACAATCATTCCAAGGACTTTACCTATCACGATGTTCCTCCTTCTCACTGGAAGCGTGAGCAGGGTTTCTAGTGTCTTATTTTCTCTTTCCTCACCCATATTGCTTGCAGCTGTTGTTGTTGCATAGGTGGCTAGGAGGAACATCATTATAGGAATTATAAAACCTGCGCCGAGAGTTCCAAAGAGTTCCTCTGGAGATCCTGCTATTATTTTTCCTTTATAGTACGTGTACGGATGTTCCACTATTGGATTATAGACAAAATTAGGAGGGAAACCTGGATAATATTTTGCTATGATGAAGTAGTTTAGTGTTTTTCCTAAGAGTGTTATAAACTGGTTAATGGCTCCTGACTTTACGTTCCCGAACATACTGAAGGGATCTTCTGGGCTCTTGTAATATGTATATACATTTGTGCTTTTTCCAAGAAGCACATCCCATGTGAAGTTCTCTGGAACATATATTACCACGTCAGCTTCGTGGGACAGATAATTTCTGATTATGTCCTCTGGAGGATTTCCTGAGTGAACTTCTCCTATGACATAAATCCTATTAATAAGTGCCGTTATGTTGTCCTGATATTCAGACAGGGATCTCCAAAGATCTTCTATCGACGTATTCGTTGGGGCACTCTTTACAAGTCTTATATTATATATTTTCACACCCTCTTCTTGAGATGAGTTTATTATTGCCAGTACAGAAAGGAAAGCATTTACGTTTTCAGGTGCTGGATCAGCACATATTACGATAACGTTAATGCCCTCCGAAGTAATTTCTTCTACACTACTCTTGACCCCAGTGCCTACGATGTTGCCTATTATGTATAAAATAAGTATGGGCATCATTATCCCTAAAATGAAATCCCTTCTCTTAATGATCCTAAGTTCTTTTTTAAGTATTGTGATAAGATCACTCCTCAAAGGATCTCACCACCTTCTGGAAGACTTCTTCAAGGTTATTGGCATCGTATTTTTTCATTAGATCCTCAGGTGAGCCTATTTCAAAGATCCTTCCCTTGTGAATTATTGCAACTCTATCACAAAGATATGCAACTTCAAGCATGTTGTGGCTTGATATTAAGAATGTGGTCCCAAGATCTCGCTCATTCTTTATTATATTCCTTATCCTAACGGCATTAATCACGTCTAAACCGCTTGTGGGTTCATCCAGTATTGCGAACTTAGGTCGTGTCATTAGCGTTCTAGCTAAAAGGAGCTTACGAACCATACCCTTGCTATACGTTCCTATCTTGCTATATATATCTGGTCCGAGGTCTGCTATTTCAAGTGCCCTTTTTATAGCATCTTGATCGTCTATACCATAAACTTCTGCCATGAACTTCAAATATTCCATTCCTGTCATGTCTTTATATGCACCTGCTTCCTCTGGTAGATAGCTTATGAGTTCTCTAACTTTCTCAGATTCTTTTATAACATCATATCCAAATACCTTCACATTTCCAGACGTAGGTTTAAGTAAAGTTGCTATGATCCTCAGTGTTGTAGTCTTTCCAGCACCATTAGGTCCAATAAGTCCAAAGATTTCACCTTCTCGTATTTCAAAAGATATTCCTCGAACTGCTGCGAAGTTTTTGTACTTCTTCACAAGGTCCTTGACTTCAACAGCAATTTTCAAGAGACATCCCCCTCATAGCTGTGGGTAGCATCTATTGGAGAATTCCAAAGTTCTAGCCATATATGCATATATACAATAACTATTTATTGCTATTTTCCTACGTTTATAAAATTGTTGTTTGTAAAACCTTGCCCTTCAAACCAAGGATACACTAAACCCCTACTAAAATATTAGAATACTTCGATGATACCCCTAGAGGAGAGAAAACAAACAATAACCCATCAGATAACAAGTCCTTATGGGATAGGACTACCACAAAGACAAACAAAACGAGAGAAAAACCACTCCTTAGGACAAGGCAGTTCGCTTTAACTGTTTCTCCTTACTGTTTCGTTTTGTATCGTGGTAGGGAGTTCCACATTAACCATCCGGACGGCTTTACTAGTGTTTGTCAAGGCCAAC
>QMTT01000040.1 GCA_003663565.1 Thermoplasmata archaeon | reverse complement strand
TTCCTCCATGCTCTTTAACCACATATGGGATATAAGCCGCTGGGAACACGACCCCCGAAGTACCTATAACTATTACAGCATCCGCCATTGATGCCAACTTAAATGCCTCGCTTAAGGCATCTTCTGGTAGAGGCTCTCCGAACCAGACCACATGTGGCCTTAAGTAAGACCCGCAGAGATCACACCTAGGAGGTATCTCCTCATAGTCTATATTGTCATCATAAAAGGGCCTTGAGTTCTCACAGTAGTCGTTTGAACATCGTGTGTACCATATGTTCCCATGAAGTTCTATCACGTTCTTATTTCCTGCAAGTCTATGCAAGTTATCTATATTCTGAGTGATCACGTAGAATTTTCTGCTAAGATCTCTGAAGATGCTCTCTAATTCTGCCAATGCTAGATGTGCTGGATTTGGTTTTGTTTCCTTAATTTTCTTCCTTCTCTCCAAGTAGAATCTCCACACGAGCTCAGGGTTCTTTCTAAATCCTTCTGGAGTTGCAACATCCTCAATTTTATAGTTTTCCCAAAGTCCTCCACTGCCTCGAAATGTTGGTATGCCGCTCTCTGCAGATACTCCAGCACCGGTAAAACTTATGAGGATATTAGCCTCAGAAATAATTCTCGCAGCTTCTTCTATGAGATCTTTCAGTTGATCAAGACTCATTTTATTACCACCCATCTTGTCGAGGTTATCTTGTAAAGGTGCCGTGAAACATGTCACCACGCTTAAAAAACTTTATAAAATTAGCGGATTAATATTAGTTGCGATGGCTATTACTATGGCAGTAGACTTTAAATAAGCTTTATAATGCCGCATTTATATGCGGACAAACTCTACAGGCTTGATGAAGCAGCAAAGATCCTTAGCACCTCTGAACACTCTCCCAAGTGAAGGTGAGGATAAAAAACCCGATAGGAGGGAGATAGGAGAAACGGGAGATGCGTGGAGTCCGCATGCACCACAAAAGCCCAATGAAGACCACAAGGACGTGAGCAGTACTCCCAAATAGCATATAGCACAGAGGAAGGCTTACGATGATGAATCCCAACTATAGTTGGCCCCTAATAACCATAGCTAAAAGAGGGAGCAATACCACCTAAAGATGGCGGCGGCGACGTGTCTTCGAGGTCAGAAATATAATAATATTAGAAAATAGGAGTTAGTACTACTGATTGTAATGCCCCAGGTGTTTCCGATGGAGAGTAATAATGAGGAAACATTCAGATGGCTTATAGATGACACTTCACCTCTGGGGATGGTTCTCAACGAGGCCACCCTTCACGAGTTCGACTTCGTTATATCTCCTGAGAGAAAGACAAAAGTGATGTTTGGGGAATACGTCGTTACAAAAAACGCAGCTGGAGAACCTCTTTTCGGTGTAGTGGAAGGACTTGTAGGACTTAATAAGATGCTCTCAGTATACGAGAGCCAAGGAATTACCACAAGAGAACTCGATGTAATACTCAACAGCACGGATGTCAGAGACATATCAGAACTCGTTGTAGCTCACGTGAGAGTTCTAGGAAAGATAATACCAAGATTCGACGATGACAACAGGGCCAGAAGAATCGACATAAGACCAAATAAGTACCCCATAGTACCCCTCACAAAGGTTTACTTCCCAAGCAAGTCCCTCTTAAAACTATTATTTGAAGAGCCAGAGGAGAACGATAACCCTACAAGGATAAAAATAGGATATCTCCTCAACTTCTATGATTACTCAAAGGAGAAAGGTGAAATAGAAGTTTACTTAGATTTAAATAGGCTTCTTTCGAGACATTTTGCCATTTTTGCCGTCACAGGCGCAGGTAAGACGAACACGGTTCTTGTAATAGCTTCGAATATCGTGAAGCAGTTTGGCGGTACTGTAATAGTGTTTGACTATCATGGAGAATATGCTAGGTTAGCGGACTATACTGACGTGTTAGACTTCAAGATAAACGTGCTGAAAGAACCTTCCATAAGGCCGGGGGACTTAACCCTAGGAGAAATACAACAACTTCTCGAGATAAATCCAAGGTATGTGAACATGATGGATGCCCTAAGTAGGGCGCACGAGATCATGTCCTCAACTAAAAGCATTAAAGTTCATGAAAAAGAACTCTCCGTAGAGAACTTTGGATCAGCCTTCATCAAAGCCCTTGAAGAAGCATTAAATGCTGTAAAAATAGAAGCCAACACGAGCACTCCAAAGAACAGGAAACTATACGATGGAGCTGAAGCAGTATTGAGAAACATAAGACTAAGAAGGGACATCCTAAGCAGAATACTATATGATGAAGGAAAGAACGACGTCATAAGATCCTTAGAGCCAGGAGCGTTGAACATTTTGGATCTCTCGTCGTTTTCAGAAGATGAGGCAATAACGTTCGTGTCCTACGTGGCAAGGACCACATTAAGAGAGAGGATAAAGGCCGTGAGAATGGGTCCCACTACGGTAAAAGAAGTGTTCAGATATCCAATACTCATGATAATAGAGGAGGCACATGTGTTTTTAAATCCTGATAAAGCAGCTGAGAGCGCATACTGGCTCTCTCGTATAGCAAGAGAAGGAAGGAAGTTTGGAGTTTCATTGGGCATTGTGAGCCAAAGACCTAAAAAACTAGAGGAGGATGTCGTGAGCCAATGTAATACATTTATAATACTTAGATTGATCGAGGAGCAAGATCGCAGAAGGGTAAAGAACTCTAGCGAGATGATCACGGATGACATAGCAGAGTCCCTTACGAGCTTGGACGTTGGGGAAGCCTTGATCGTTGGTTATGCTGTGCCTGCAGGGATTCCAGTGACGGTTAAGGTGTACGACTTCACGAAACTATACCACGAAAAAGTAGAATACGGTGGGAGGGACATTGATTTCATAGAACAGTGGAGATCTTTGAGGAATGACAACAATGGAAGTATAAGCTCAGAAGACTTACCATTGTGATAAAGAAGAGGTGTGCTGTTTGAGGATAGTCCATCTAGCAGACGTACATCTTGGGATTAAAACAAAAGCCCTTGGAGAAGTTGGAGAGGCTGTTAACATTGCGACAAGGAACGCTTTCAAAAGGGTTATTGATAAAATAATAGGATTGAAGCCTGATGTCGTGGTCATAGCTGGCGATCTATTTGAGAAGGACTTCGGTGGAGTGAGTGCTGCGGATATATATACGGCCATGGAAGCGCTTTCCAAGCTCTGGGAGAGAGGAATAACGGTCATAGGGATAGAAGGAAACCATGACAAACCGAAGTACTTAGATCTTCCTGATATAAAGGATATCGAAAGCCCCCTTAGACTTCTAGAGAGGAGTCATATTATATTAAGGACTGAATACATAGTTGCAGATCGCATTAGTCCCTCGATGGTAAAGCAAGAAATAGAAGACCTGCAGAAAAAGATAAGAAATTCGTATGGAGATGTGAACTTCGATATAGTTATAAAGGAAATACCAGGAGCTACGGGAGTCTACGAGAAATACGTGGTTGTAGATGATACTGCATTCGTAGGCATTCAGTATACTCCCGTGAATAAGTTTATATCAATGTCTCAAAAGTTCTTTGAGTTCATAAGGCTGTTCTCTAGAGTAAATTATGAAACACCAAAAAAGGTCTTTATAGCACATCAAACCGTTGAGGGCATTGTCAGCTCAGACTTCATCAAATATTTAAATGAACAGGCTATAGAGCTTCGATATTTGCCTAAGGGATTCGACTACTATGCATTAGGACATATCCATCAGTATAATGTTGGCTCATATGATAATGCCTACATAGTCTACCCCGGAAGCATAACCTTAAGAGATGCTGGAGAGTTCGATTATACATTCTACGAGGGGCAGAATAGTCTGAAAAAGAACAAATGTTGGGATAAAGGTCTTGTCGCATACGATTTGGAGAACAAGGACTTAAAAAGGATAAGGGTAAAATCTGTTTCTAGTCTCACAATAAAGGTCGTCCAAAAAGATCAAGGAGATTTCTACAGTTCCTTAAGGAACATTGTAAGACAAGCTCTAATGATGCTCAAAAAAGCAGATAGCGAATTCCTTGAGTCAGAAGGTGATATCGTTGATGACAATCCAGCAATCCTGGTCGAGGTAAAGGCAGGGGGAGAGAGACCCTTGGACGATGTTCTCTTGAAAAACATAGTCAGCCAAACAGGCGCGTACTCAACAGTTAGAGTCGAGTACGATATGAAGAAATCAGTATATGAAGCCAATATTGAGGAAGGGGACTCAACAGACATGGAGGAGATCCTCAGGAAGGTTTTTGGAGAGAAGTACACTTATTACTTAGACGTTGTCGAGAGCATCGGTAAAAAAGACGGAATGAGCGTTGACAATGATGCAGATGCCTTTATAAAGGCCTTGAGAGCCTCCTTAGAGATATTACTGGACGATCCGAAAGAAATCGAAGAAACATTTGGAACACTCGTAAAGTACGTATTTAAGCATGTACCAATAACGCTCTCTGCAAGAAGCCCAGAGAAGGAACAAAGTGAAAAACCTCGAGAGAAAAATAATGTAGAGAAAAAGACTGAAACTCAGAAGAAGCCCCTAACAACAAAGAAAAGATCATTGTTCGATTATCTTTAAATGCTATCTCCTGATGCGCTAGAGTAATGCTTACCACTGGTGAGAAGACATGAGGATCCTATTAAGAAAACTCGAGATCGAAAACTTTAGGATCCATGAAAACACGAAGATAGAATTCAAAGATGGAATAAACATACTTAGTGGAAGGAATGGCTCTGGAAAAACTTCTGTCCTCTATGCAATATTTGTGGCATTATTTCCAAGTGTTAAGACTAAAGATGTAATTGGAATAACAAAAGAGGATCTAATAAGAATTGGAAGCCCATCTGCAAGAATACTTTTGGATTTTGACATCATTAAAGGAGAAAACGTTGTCAAGTGTCAGATAGAGAAATTGCTAGTAAGGGGTGCGTCGTCAAAGACAAATCTACTCATAATAGAAAACGGTACGAAAAAGAGGATCACTACTACAGAACTTGCCGAGAGGAAGATAATGGAAATGCTTGGAATAAACCATAAAACGTTTACGAACTCCGTTTACGTAAAACAGGGAGAAATAAAGAGAATTATAACGGATAGAAACAGACTCTCTGAAGTGATCCTGGAATACCTTGAGATAAACAAGTACACTAATGCTACGAGGAACCTATCGAGTTTCATACGCAAAATAGAGAATTCATCACGTGAGATAGATGCGGGAATCCAAAAATGTAGTGAAGAAATAAGAGAGTTAGAGCTTAAAATAAGAAAAAATGAGAAAGAACTTGAGCAAAAGAGGAAATTACTGACAAACAAAGAAGAAGAGATGAAAAAGTTAAGCACAATAATTGAAACCCTAGAAACATTGAAAACTCGTATAAACGATTTGAGGAGATCTCAAGAGCTCCTAGAGAGATATAGAAACGATATAGAAACCTACGAAGAAGCACTTAGTAAGGTAAAGAGTTACAGAGACCATCAGGTCGAGAAGGCCTATGAAGATATTAAAAAAGCACTTCAAAAGTACAACGCACTCAAAAACGAACGCTCAAGGATATTAGGAGTGATCTCTAATCTAAGGGAGATAATCACTAAAGAAAAAGAGAGTCTGGAAATACTAAGGAAAGAACTCAAGAATGCTCTCAAAGAGCGAGAACATATAGAAAGTACATTAAAAGATCTTTCCACAGGATTAGATTTCAATATATCGAACTATCTTGAGAAATCCAAATTCGTAGGCCTGAAGACAGAGGTCGAAAAAATAAGGGACTCCATGAATTTTATACTCAAAAAGTACGAGGACATGAAGGACTCCCTTAAGGATATGCTCGAAGATTCTATGGAAGTATCTTCTTACATGGATCTTATGACAAGATATGCAGAGATCAGGGAGATCGTGGAGAGAAGATACAATGAGTATAATGAGAAGATAACAAACGCCAGAGACATGATCGAGAGGCTTCATGGGAGGATCTTAGAAATCAGAAAGCATAAAGAAACGCTCGAAAAAGCCCTTAAATCCGGAGGCATACCCCGTTGTCCAGTTTGTATGCGTGTATTTGAATCCAACGAGGAGATCAACAACATATTAAAGAACTTTGAAAATGAAATTAGTACAACTTCTAACAAGATAAACAAGCTCCGATTAGACCTCAATAGGCTGAGAGATGAATTTAACAAATTAGAAAAATTAAAGGAGTCACTTAAGATAATAGAAGGACATATAGAGATCCTTGCAAACAAAGAGAAGAAAATCGTGGAGAATCTTAATAAATATGAAAAAATAGTAGATATGTTAGAGAAGTACTTAGACATAACGGATAAAATAGAAGAGCACACTAGGAAAATCGAAGAAACTGAGAAAAACATAAGAGAACATGAACGTTCAATCTCAACCTTGAGCACAAAACTCAAGGAGATAGATGTCGAAATGTCCCTGTTGAAAGATCTTCCTCAGAAGCATGGGTTCGAAAACTTGGAGGAGGCCTATGAAGAACTCATGAAAATGTACAACGAGTACATGAACGCCAAAAGGTACGTTGAAGAAAAGAGGGAAGAATATGAAAACAATATGAAAAGATACAAAGAGCTAAAACTGGAGATATCCTCAATGAAGGAAGAGCTCCAATCTATGATGAAGTCAATATCAAAATTCATAGGAGAAGATCTAAGCACATATGAGACTCTAGATGACCTCTCAAACACTGTGCTTGAGCTCCTTAAGAAGATGAAAACTACATATGAAAGGCTATCTGAAGAAACAAATGCTCTTAGAGTAGAATTGGGATCTCTTCAAGGGACGTTAAAGAATGACAAAGAGCGTATAGCAGCTCTCAGAGAAGAGATAATAAGGCTACAAAAGGATAAAGAGAAGCTCCTCAGGATAGTTAAAGAACTAGAGGATAAAGTCCTTGAGAGAATAAAGGAGGCAAGCCTTAAAATACTACAAGAGGCTCTCGCGAGGCTTAGTGTTTACACGACAGAGTACTTGAGGACATTCATAGGAGACAAGGACATAATTATGTCCTTGTCTCCTATGAATGTCCTCAAGTACTCTGTCGTGTAAACACTAAGCCTCGCG
>QMTT01000039.1 GCA_003663565.1 Thermoplasmata archaeon | reverse complement strand
TACGCACAAGTAAGTTATCAGCGTTTGGATGTTTTGACGTGGAGAGAACTTTACCTACTCTTATATCTACAGCGTGTGCTATTTCTCCATCCTTGCCAGCGAGGAGTCTCCAGTCGAGGTTATATAATATGTTCAGACAGAACCTTATCCGAGCGATCATTTCCCTTACTGTCTCATGATCACCCTTCTGAGCTCTTTCTAAGAGATTTTCCGCCCAACTCTCTCCTCCAAGTGCTGACAGTATTTGTTTAGCGCACTCTTTAAGTTCTTTAATGTATTCACTCTTTACAAGATCCTTTTTATTCATATATGAGTACTTTATGGTCATAATAGCCTTTTGTGCTCTTTCTAGGGCCTCCATGGCTTTAATCCTCTCTTGCCGTTGTATGTACTTTCCAGACGTGAATATTTTTCTGAGGAGCTCTATAGCCTTTTCTGCGCTTATTATCCTAAAGTCATTTGCAGTATCAAACATGGCATTAGCCTCCTAAAAACCTCTTGATGGTACTAAATGAAATTAATCAAACATTATTTTTACTAATCCAAGCAATAAACTCTCTAAATATTGTTAAGAAGCGTTGTTCTTCTTCCTATACATCTTCGCAGTGAAGCTCTTTACGATCTCTATGAAATCCTTGACAAGCCCCCTTCCTCGGGCTTTTATCTAGTTCACTTGTCTGTCGAGATCTCCCTGATCCTTTTGTTTGTAAGATGATACCCTTGCGTAGATCATTACATGCGTCCCATAGCGTGGTTGCTCTTCTCTTAGACGAAGAATACGTTTTATCTCACTTTCAGGAACTCTCAGCTGTCTCACTAGGCCTACAGAGCTTATCCATATATAAGCACAACACTATAAAACTTATTTAAAGCTTCCAAGATATCACTAAGAAAGCCCTCACTTCTCAAGGCTGACCTCCTCCCCGCCCTAAGGGGTGAGGGTTCCTTTGAGGGCGGGGAGTGGTCTTACTCCCGTTACTCCTATCCCCTTGCGGACTCCCTATGGGGGATATTAAGGATACAATGGAGTGTTCGATATTTTTAAATGTTACTCCGCCCTAAGGGGCGAAGCTTGGATCAACTTTGTCAAACAATTGTGCGACGATCACTGACGCACATGTGCACATATGATACCCCATAAAGGATCTTTACACCAAAGAACCTTAAGTGGAGCAAAATCGAATCAACACTTTTAAAGATATTCGAATACAATTATTTATAATTTTGTGTTCAGAAATTGCCATTACTCCATGTTCTCGATGTACTTGGCAGCCTCTCGCATGTCAACGATGCCTTCCTTTATGGGAAACTTCACGTTGCACCTTTTACATATCAGAAATCCCTCTATTATGTCCCCGTCCTCTTCTTTATGTACTATAAGCTCAAGGGATCCTTCACATAGTGGGCACATCAGTAGCTCAAGGAGTTTTCTTCTCACGAGATCACCTCCAAAGTAGGATTGTCACATATCGAAGAGAGTTTTTGGTTTAATCTTCTTCTTGGGTGTCTTTTTTGGAGTCTTCTTTTCCTTGTGAGTTTCTTCTTTCTCCCCCTTTTTGGTCTCTACTTTGTGCATTTCTTTTACAATTTCATCCTTTATTTGGCTTTTGATCTCCCACGCTTCCTTAACTATAGGACTACTCACATCCTCGTCGACAATCGCTGCAGCTTCTTCTTTGGTAAGGTTACCAAATGCTATGAGGGATGCTAAGACTTTAGGGTTCTTTTTACATATAAGTCTCAAATATGGTAAGTCTTCTCTTATGAATTCTTTCCATCCAGAATGTAGGACATGTCTTAGCTTTATTGCTGCAGACTTAATAAGGTCAAGATCTCCCTTAACGGATAAATATGTCTTCTTCCAAGAGGAAGATGTTATTTTCCATGAGCCTTTTGCAGACGTGTTTCTTCGAGCTATCGACACACCCCCAGACATAAGCTCTGTGGCGTATGCCCATAGACTGTAAGCTTGTCTCCTTATACTTCTTCCGAGGAATACATCTGCCCTAGAAAGGAAGTCATAAGCCAATGCTAGGTCTTCTGGGTCAGTGTATATTTTGGGAACATTTTCTGTAAGCCATTCAAGGAGTTCGTCTGGTGTCATGTTAACTCTAAGAGCAGCAAGCCATGCTCGTCTGAAATTCCTCGCTGTAAATATGATTCCCAACGTTTGGAATATGTTCGCTTCACGATCTCTCCAACCCACAAGTTCGGCATCTTTTACTGTTATTCTTCTCTTTCCAAGTGCAACTGCTTGAAGGTCTCTTATTGCACCTCTTAGATCTACGTTCTCGTTTTCGACTATGTTCTTTTTAAGTATGAGATCGATAGCCTCCTCCTCAAAACCAATACCCTCTTTTTTAAGGATGTTTATTAGATATGCCTTTGCTGCTTTATAGGGTGGTGGATAAAACTGTACGATCTCACATAGCCTATAAAACTTGTTTAATGGTATCTTAAGATTTGGAACAACACCGTTCCAGAAATCATTTGCTATTAATACTATCGGTTGTCGTGTGATCTCGAGGAACTGTAAGATCGTGGACCATCCGCCTATGTCGAACCTCGATGCCATATTGTCCACTTCATCAAGTATTATTAGTGTGATCTGACTCCCAGTACCAAAAAGTGCTGAGGAAGTTGACGCTCCTCCTAGGATATCTCTTATTGCCCTATAATTTCTCGTGTCTGATGCGTTCAGTTCAAGATAATTCCATCCCATATCATGCGCTAGAGCTAACGCTGCACTAGTCTTCCCAGTCCCTGGACGGCCATATATAAGGAGCCCTTTCTTCTCTTTAGGTATGCCTTTAGCCCACTTATAAGCCCATTGCTTAATGATTTCTATAGCTTTCCTGTTGCCTATTATCCCATCAAGTGACTTCGGCCTATACTTCTCAGTCCAATCAAGTGGACGTGCATCCATCTGAATCCCCTAGATAAGCGTCAAGTGCGTGCCTTTATGTTTTCTAGAGTTCTCCTAATAAGAACCATTATATCATCATTTATAAAATGAATAACCTCAACGGCCTTACCTTTTTCCTTGGTCAGCATTTCCTCACAGCTCATGAGTGCTATACCAACCCCTATGGGGTTTTGTCTATTTTCTCCTTTAATATAAACAATATCTCCTATCTTTATGCTTTTGTCACAGTCTACAATGCCAGGACGCATAACATCTGCTCCTCTGCTGATATAAGGAACTGCACCGCTGTCAACGATCACGTACTTCTTGGATATGTTGTGCCTAATAAGAAATACTATTGTAGGTACTATTATTTCCCCGTATTTTTCATGTCTCGTTATTATGAACATTGGAATACCATCTTCTAAAATTATAGAGTGCTTATCTAAATCACCTATTTCCCACGTCGTGTCGTAGTCCATAAGGTCTATATCCCAGTATTCTTTGATGATCCTTGAGAGCTTTTTCAGATCTCTCTTTGATAGAACATGCCTTCTCCTAAGCTTCATCTTCTACATCAACCCCAACAGTAGTAGAGACACTATACAGGAACCTCTAATAACACCTTTTCTAATAGCGATTTATAATAGTTTTGATACTTTTGATAGATATTAAGAACACGTATGTCACATGTCTAATAAATAATGTCGTAACGAGAATAAAATATTGGTAGCGGGGCCCGGATTTGAACCGGGGACCTCGGGGTTATGAGCCCCGCGGGATAACCTGGCTACCCCACCCCGCTATCTTCGCTGCACATCAATACTACTTTAGTCAATATTTATAAATATTTGGTCATGTTTTAAGTGTAGATCCATCGTGAGCTTTTATGAGTGTTTGTGAACGAAGGATCTTCCATTCAGATTGATGCTCACGACAGACAGACCCCCATGCTCTCAAGCGAGAGCATATCACATGCTTACAAGAGGTGCAGGATTCCGATATTAAATGGGAGTGTGCTCATATATGGGAATTTAATATTTTAAAGTGAACATGCATGTTTCTTAGGAGGATATTCAAGCGGTCTCATTGTGGAGGTGTTACTTTTGACAACCAGGATAGAGAAGTCTTCACTTATGGACAGAATTGAAAAAGAGAAACAACAGATCAAGGAGAAGCTCTCAAAGATAAAGTGGAGAATCGTTGTATATTCTGGAAAGGGTGGGGTCGGTAAGAGTACGATATCGGCAGGATTAGCATACGGTTTCTCAAAGATTGGAAAAACAGGAATTCTAGACGCTGATATCACAGGACCTAATATATTTAAGATGATAGGAGCTATGGAGCCACTCTACGGAGAAAACAATGAGATAATACCCGTAGAGGTTAAGGGAATAAAGCTAGTTTCATTGGGTTTAATACTTCCAGAAGGCCAACCAGTGATCTGGAGAGGTCCCCTTAGAACTACTGCTGTCAGGCAGTTCATAAAGGACGTAAGATGGGGTGAGTTAGATTTCTTGATTGCTGATTTACCTCCTGGGACTGGAGATGAGGCTATAACAGCTCTCACAGACTTCGAACCGCATAGTGCCGTTGTTGTTACTACTCCGCAAAGGATAGCACTCATGGATGCTCAAAGAAGTATAGTTATGGCAAGAAATCTTGGGATAAAGAACGTGTATGTCATTGAAAATATGTCTTATCTTAAATGTCCAAAATGTGGACATGAAATAGATCTCTATGGCAGAGGCCGTGCAAGAGAGCTTGCTGAAAAAATGAATGCAAAATTTGTTGGTGAAGTACCTTTAGTTCCAGAGCTTATAGAGGCTGCTGACAATGGAAAACTTCTCGAAACTTTAGAGAGCACAGATATAGGACATCTCTTTGAGAACATTGCTAGGGAAATCTTGGAAAACCTAAAAGAGGCTAAGGGTGGGGGCGAAACTAATCCTTAGAGAGTAAAGTAATGCCAATGACTATCCCCGCTATTAGTCCGATTATAAAGAATATCTCACTGCGTATTCCTCTCTCGACATTTATCTCAACACCGTTCTCTGTCGTGTTCTCTTCTATTATTATTGTTTGCCCTTCAGTGCTGGAAACCGTAGACAGAATCACTCCTTCAAGGAACATATATATTGAAGAATCCACGTCTGTCTGCTTAAGGACTTTACCATACTCCAGTCGTGAGAGGACTATGAAGTGAGGATTGTATCTCATCTTTTGTACTATAGATTCCAAAAGGTTCTGAAGGGCATCTGAAACTCCTGTAAGATACTCTGCTGATATGTACATCTTATACATTACGAGGCTTACAGTTGATATTATTGCCGTAGCAGTGAAAAACGTGCCAGGGTAGTATCTTTTTTCTAATGACCTATAAGCGCTCCACAGGTACTCTTTCAATGTGTTTATCTCCTGTGAAGATCCTCCAATGTTATTGAGGAACTCGATCATTGATTGTGCGTATGCAAGGCTTTCTTCAGCAATTGCATAAGAATCCACAGTAATATTACATTCAGAACTTTCTGGTATATTGTACCACCATATGGCAGTCCTTGCTCGTTCATATGCAAAAGCGAGATAATATAATGCCTCGGGAATATTTTCGGGATATGTAACCGTACTGTTAAAGAGTTTGAGATAATACTCAGCCTCTAATAGTCTGAACTCAACAGCACCGAGTCTATAAAACTCATCCAAAGAAAGTTTGATTTTATTACCCATATTTGTATTTATGATATCTTCTACTTCAGATAACTTTTTCAGAACTTCGCTATGTATTTCGCCCAACGTTGCGGGAGGATACTCACTAGTATAGTACTTGCGGATGTAATACACAGCCCTTAGATAAATACTTGCCTGAAAGAGCTTACTGAGTGCTGAGTAATAATCGCCATTTTCAGCAAGTCTTGTTCCCTCAGAGAACGTGGTGTTGAATTCCTTTAAGAAATCATTTACGTAAGACATTATGTGTTCGGGCAGTGGTTTATCGCTTGGTATCTGCTGAAGAGCTGTTTTGATGGAGTCTATATGGTTAATGTCGTCATTAACGGACTTTATGAGGTAACCCCTTAAGGTCTTGTCACTATATTCTGTCATAAGGCTCGTATTAGTGCTTGGTAAAGTTATTCCAAGCATTTCTTTGAGAGCTTCTTCTATCGTGAGGACATCTATGATTTGTATTCCAAGGGCCTCAGCGTAGTCTCTAAGCTTGACATATCCTTCTGATGTCTTAATGAGAGTCTCAGATTGTCCGTAAGGTACTAGCAGATACCTACAGTTAAGCGCTTTAGCGGCTTCTACTTTTTCTTTTAATGATCCTACAGGGCCTATAATTCCTCCTGGAAGGAGCATTCCAGTTATTAGTATGTCCTTGGGAAGGCTCATGTTCCATATTGCGGAGACCGCTGCTACTGCCATTGCAGCACCAGCTGATGGGCCTTCTATGCTCACACTTGAACTGGCTACTTCATAATGAAACTCAAGGCTATAGAACGCGTATCCCGTTATGATTGAGGCAACTCTTGATGCTATTATTGCAGAGGTGTAAAACATCTTGTCTGGGACTGGCATAGCATTTATGTATACTTTTCCTCCGGTTTTTCCATTCATAATACGATACACTTCAACGATGAGTTTTGAATATGTTCCGTATTTTCTCCCTGAAGAATCCTCAGAGGCTCCTAATATGTATATCTCTGACTTCCCGATGAGGATCTTCTCGTGCTCCTGAGCGGATATCACCGGTGCTAATACTTCCAGGAACATAAGAATGAGTAATACTAATGAGATTCCCTTTTTCGTCAAACTCGTGGACGAAGTCTTCATTCTCTGTCCCTCATATCATAAACGGCTTGAAGTCCTTTGAGTAGACGTATTTTCCAAATCCAGGCTCTTCGTTCACTTCACCGTTCTCTACGAGTGGCTCTCCCCTAATGAACACATAACTTGGGAATATTGCTCTAAGCCTTTTGTATAGTGTCCATCCACACTTATACAATATCATTTCCTCCCTTATACGGACTTCGTTTCCAAGGTCTATTACGAGAAAGTCAGCATATGCCCCAGGCTCTAGTGTCCCCTTTAAGCCTTTTAATCCAGTTATCAAAGCGGGTGTATAAGAGTACATTGTCATGAGATCTTCTATCCGTATTATTCCCTCTTTTACGAAAACTAACATAAGAGGTAATGCTTCTTGTATACCAGGAACTCCTGGTGGAG
>QMTT01000038.1 GCA_003663565.1 Thermoplasmata archaeon | reverse complement strand
TTCGAGATAGAAGAGATGTATCCAGTGTACATAGAGATAGCAAAGCTCCAAGGGGAGAAGGATGCTGAAAGGAGCTTCAAATGGGCGTTTGAGGCCGAAAAAATTCATAAAAAGCTTTATGAAGAGGCAAAAAGAGTTGTTGACCAGGGAAATGACTATGAGATAGAGGGGCACATTTGGGTATGCCCCATATGCGGTCATACTCATGTGGGTTCAAATCCTCCAGAGAGATGTCCAATCTGTGGTACTTATGGAGAAAAGTATGAGAAATTCTGATTATTTCATGAGCTCTCTTTTAATCTAATTTCTTAAGTGTCCCTGAGATCGATTAGGCAAGGTAACAGTAGAAAAGTTCCTTTGGACACTTCCTTTGATTCCAGAGAGTAGAACTCTCTTAATTAGACTTCAAAGTAGATTCTGCCCCTTAAGGTAGAAATTACTTCAAAAGTATCAGTATTCCGATAATTATAAAGAGAATGCCGAGAAGTATTCCAACGAGCTGTGGAAATGCAATAAACAGGACACCGAAGATTATCATTATTGTCGCTAGAACGATATCAGGGAGATCTATTCCAAGGAAGTCTTTCAGGATACCTCTTGTAACTTTAACTATTTTTTCATCTATTTTCTTTTCAGGCATGACCTTTACACTTCTAACTTGTAATATTTTATGAGATCTCCTTACTCTTCAAGGATGACTAGCTCCTTTAACCTTTTCAGCGCTCTTAACTTTGCATTGTTTCCAAGTTTGGCCTCTTTTATTGCATTCTCTAAGACCTCTGCTTCTCTACGCATAAGCCTTCTTCTTACGTAGTATGGTCTTCCCGCCTTTGTTCCATGAGCAAAGGTATACCTTACGGGATCTTTCCACGAGATAGGGCTCCCATATATTATGTCCGCAACATAAACTAATGATCGAGCAAGTCCTGGACCGAAACCACTCTTGACAAGTAAGTCCTCGAACTTCTCTGCTTCCTGTGCGACTCTTATTGCTTCGATATGAACTTTTTTCGGTATCCTAAGATACTCTGGAAGTTCTTGAAGGACTCTTAGTCTTCCGAATGGATCTTTGTCCTCAATGATGCTTACCAGTGTCGTGCTCCTTGACCTAAGTCTCGTTATATAGGTCACTATTTTCTCTGGTCTCTCATCGTGAAGTATATCCATTATGGTCTTTCTCGTCTCTTCTATCTCTGATGCTGCAATGTTTAGGACTTTCGAGGCAGATCCGAACCCTATTTGTGGATCACTGAATAGATCTTTGTCACTTATCCAGTGGAACCTCCTAACTTTCTGTGCCTCTGTGCTCATCTTTTGATTTATCACTGTAAAGTCCCCATGTTCATTTGCAATCATGAAATGGAAGTACAAACTGTACCCATCTTGTATAAGCGTACTGTCAAGTCTGGCTGATTTAATACTAACCTCAGCAAGTTTTTCCTTAAGACTATCTTTGAGGTCAATATGCCTAAGCTCTTCCGTTATTTTCGCATTTTTTCCTTTCCCCCCAAGTGCTATGAGGCCGGTATCTACGTCCTTTAAGGCTTCCTTTAATGCTCTAAGTGTAACGGTTGTCATTCCAGAGTAGTTCCACTCGAAGCCCACTAAACACGCATACGCGTTGAACCACAAGGGATCAGAGAACCTTCTAATACCCTCTCTAGGGCCGAACTCGTGCTCTAAAACCTGAATTATGGCCCTAGTAAGGGCAACTATTTCCTTATAATGTGGGACGGGTCCGGAAGCGAGCTTAAGCTCGACATCTCCAATGCGCATCATGACATAACTCCCTATGGTGATCCTCCTTTTTAATCTTTTCAACCAATGTTTCTTAAAGGTAAAGTATGAAAGATATAACGTGGCTTTCATTTACAGGTTAAGGTGTAGAAGTTGCTGGGAGTACATGTTTTCTCTCTCTTAATGTTGCTTATCGTAAGCACGGGATACATAAATGGCAGTGTCGAAAGCATTGCAGGAGGAGACACTTTTGGGGTTTTTCTCACGAGTTCTATGGATGTCCTAATCATGGAGAGATTTGAGCCCATAGACCTATTAACAATTGCTCCAGAGAAGGGTTCCTTGATAGTTTCCAATAATAACATATTTATTCTAGGAAGATCTGGCCTTTATATCTTTAACAATAAAACACTTTCCTTTGATCTAGTCTTCAATGGAAGTGTTGACGCAAATAAGTACTATGCAGTATACAACGGTGTTCTTTACAAGATGCCTAGACTTAAGCCTCTAGGACACTTTAATCGCGTTCTCATCAGAGAATCTCTAGCCCTTGGATTTAGGAACTCTGTGGCGTACTTCTACGAGAGAGGGCATCTTGTGGCTATGATAAATCTCTCAGGGTATGATATTGACTACTCTAACGTTGTCGATTTCCTTTATACAAGCGATGGAGTGTCTTTGATCCAGGAATACAAACGTGTGACGTTTATTTTAAACACAGACAATGGACTAAAAGTTCACGAGATAAATTACTCGACACCAAGAGCTCTGAGGGTGTTATACTTCAATAAGAGCTATGCGTACATTCTACTAAAGTCAAGGGCATCTGATACAGGAGTCTCTCGATACATCGTTGCAGTTTACTCCTTTCACGAGGGTCTTTTCGTGAGGTACATGTTCTCCCATAGGGTTTACTTTCCTTATGTGTTCATCAACTCTGATCTGATCAACGTGCTAGATGATAAGATAGTATTTAGCAACGTGCTTTCTGTCCTCGATTACTCCTGTGGAAAGCTTCTCCTAGTCTTAAAGAATAACACTATAGTGCTCCTAGATATCACGAAGAACACTGTGAGGTACAGCCGAGGTTTACAGGGAGTTCCCTATCTTGGGGCAATCGTTGGGAATGCAAGTGCAGTACTTGTTTTAAGGGTTGCAAAGAACTATTCATATGCCTACATGATTGAATTCTCTACTGGCTATAATTCTCAACAAAGAGTTCCCAGAGCTCCAAGTGAAGGTACTAAAGAAGGATTTCCCATGGGCTTTATACTCTTATCGCTTCTATTTTACGCATTTATTGTAATTGTAGTAATCCTAGCCTTGAAGAAGAAGTGAACACGCCCAATCCTATTGACCTCCCCTTGCAGTTATTCGCATGGTTATTGGCCATTCTTAGAACCATGTGAGCTACCGCCGCCCTAAAGGGTGGAGCTTCTCCCGTTTTGTTCGTCTTCACGTGAGCCTCATCCTGATGGGCTTTTCGGCGCCGTTCTCGATGGGAAGTGTGATATCGTGTTAATAACCCATAGGGACAGGCTTACCCGCTTTGGCTTCGAGTACATCGAGTACTTCTTCAACAGGTTCGGCGTCCGCATAGAAATCGCGATGGACGAGGAGAAGAGCCCGAGAGAGGAGCTCGTTGAGGACTTCATCGAGGGAGGGAAACCTCACATTCTTAGCTCGAGTCCGTCACATTTTCCTATGGTCTTAAGCTGTGGGGGTTTGACGCTTTAGTCGTGGGCTGGATTATGTTTCAGGAGGGGGTATAAATGCGTTGTGGTTGTAGGTTGTCTATCAATGTCTATGTCTATAAAAATTTCTACTGCTCCACAAGGCGCATTACATTGATTCAGCAGTAAAGACAGTGTATTCCATCCCGTAGGGTTGGACATATGATCCAACATTTAAGCTTTTCGGAGAAACCCTCTTTTAAACACTTGAGATCTCTCTAATAAGACCTTATATTGGCTGTATCCTTGTCGATCTAGAGGATACAGAGGAAGCATCCGAAGGTCACAAGAAAAAGGCAAATAATTAGTAAAACACATATGAAGCATGTGCGAACTTTTAGTTGTGTATGTGTCCGTGTATTATGGGAACACGAAAAAATAGCAAGAGCAATTGCAGAAGCCTTAAATGCTCATCTCAAGAAGGTGTGGGAGTTTCTCAAGAAGACATAGAGAAATATGACGTCATAGGATTTGGTTTTGGCATATACTATTGGAAGCATCACGAAATCCTCATAAAGTTCGTGAAAATTTGCCAGAAATAAGGGGAAACTTTCATTTATATTTTCTACCCCTGGGATACCTATAAAATCTATCAACCATAGGATGCTCAGAAGTATCCTAAAAGAAAAGGGCTTTAAGATCATAGGTAAGTTCACGTGTCGAGGATATGGCGCAAACGGTCTTTTTTAGAGAAAATAGGTAGAACAAACAAGAGGTGTCCAAGCCTAAAGACATTGAAAGAGCTAAAGATTTGCAAGAAGCCTAAGACGTTATATTGAATCTCCAGCTCTGTGCTGTAACTTTATCATGAGTTCCTTTAGATCTTCTTTGGTATTTACGTTAAAGAAGCTTTCGTGCCATTTTTGTGGTATTTTTTCTATTTTTATAAAATATGCCCTTGACTGTCTTATGACATTCTGAATGCTGTATTTTCTGTGCCTAATACTTTCCCTAAGTCTTTTTAATATATCGCTGGAGTAGGCTGCATGAAGTGGCTCCAAGAAACCATTAGGCCACATTGGCACGCATACATCACAGTGAACACTCTTGAACAATCCTACGATTAGGTCTACAAGCTCTGGGACGACCAAGGGCATATCCCCTGCAATTACAAATGCTTCTCCTATTTCTAGGAGTGCTGTGTATATTCCCCCAATAGGACCTACTAAAAGCTCGTCCACGATGACCTCGAAGCCAAGACTTTCGAACGTCTCTTTTCGCTCCTTCTTAGTTACAATAACTATTTTATCGATATTCTTTGCTCTTCTGAGCCTTTCAATACAGTACATGATCAATGGTTTTCCAAAGACGTTATACATGAGCTTATCCCTTCCAAATGTCCTTGAGTTTCCTCCAGCAAGTACTGCACAGATCATTGCTATCTCCATGTTCTTGTAATCTACGTCATAATATTTTCGAGATACTACTTATTTTACGATGAAAAGTTAAAAGAGTTTCGCAAATGATTGATAAAAGTAGATAGATGAAAGTTTCATAGTTAGTGAAAAACTATGAAAAAGCTAAATAGAGCAATACCTCGTTAAGGGATACGATGAGAGTGTATTATCTTCCCATAAGAGAGATGCCAAAGGAACCTCATGGAAAACTCGTATGGATACCTCACTTAATACTGAGATCCTCCAGAGGGAGATACCTAGTCAACGTGTTCTTCATGGACAAGATAGCGTTCTCACCCAGGAAGGCTCTACTAATATCACCATATTCAGGAGATATCATAGAAGGTCATCCTCCTCCTAAGGAAGGAACGATAATCGATGTTCATGACTTCGACCCTGAGAGAATAATAGATGACCTTGGGCATGCATACATTGAGTCCTCAGAGATCGCTAAGTCCAAAGCATATCATAGGGCTAAATTTTGGGGGAGATTTAATCTCAAGAGGATTATATTGATCCCTACAGGATTTCTTAGGACTATTTCAGAGGATGAAGCCTTGGCAGAGGAGTTCAGAGAAGCCTCTTATGGGGCTATGATACTAAGGGAGACTATATTCTGGAGGGGAGAGCGTCCCATAGTAGAAGGGCTTGTCTACGTTCCAATTTTCCTCATTAAGGAAAGAGATGGAGTAGTGATACTAGATAGAGACCTCCGCAAGAATAAGATCCTTATGGAACTTATAAAAAAGGAAGAAAGTGTGCACAAGGCCATTAAAAGACTCGTGGAAGAATACTGACTATTTTTTCTTCTCTGCATAGAGCCAACACGCGACGAAGTGCCCCTTTTCGACTTCGACCATCGGTGGCTCTTCCTTTGTACATATGTCCATCTTGTGAGGACATCTCGGATGGAACCTACAACCTGAAGGTATGTTTATTGGGTTAGGCGGCTCTCCGACTACCTGTGCTTTCCTCTGTTTTGCAACCTTTGGATCAGGTATGGGGATACTTTTTAAAAGCATGTTCGTATATGGATGCAGGGGGCTTTCGAAGATATTCTCTGATGAACCCAACTCAATAATTTTTCCAAGGTACATCACTGCCATGCGATGGCTCATGTATTTTACTACTCCTAAGTCGTGTGATATGAACAAATATGAGAACTTGTGTTTTTCCTGAAGATCTCTCAACATGTTCAGTATGTTCGCCTGAACGGATACATCTAATGCTGATGTAGGCTCATCCAAAACGATAAATTCTGGTTTTATAGCAAGAAGTCTTGCAAGGGCGATCCTCTGCCTTTGCCCGCCACTGAACTCATGAGGATATCTATATAGATGCATCTCGTTCAGTCCTACACTTTCTAAGAGCCTTATTACAAAGTCTTCAGGGTCCTCAACAGGTATGTTGTAGAATCTTACAGGCTCCATGATGATATCGAACACAGTCATCCTTGGGTTGAGAGATGAATATGGATCCTGAAACATTATCTGGGCTCTTTTCCTGAAGTTAAGGAGGTCTTTCCCTCTGAGCTTTGTCACATCAACACCGTCAAAGAGTATTTTACCACTTGTAGGTTCTATGAGCCTGAGAATAGTCCTCCCAAGAGTGGTCTTACCACACCCTGACTCGCCAACAAGCCCTAGGGTTTCATTCCTATAGATCTCAAAAGAGACACCATCCACGGCTTTGACCCATTGTCTACGTAGTGTAAACCCTCTCACTGGGAAATATTTCTTCAGATTCTCTACTCTGATAAGAGGCTCTTCAGGCATTCTTATTGCACCTCTACAGGCTTAGGAGAGCCCTCCTTACGCTCTAACTTTCCATAGAGCCAGCATGCCACATAATGACCTTCCTTAACTTCAACTACAGGTGGTTCTTTGGTCTTACAAATCTCTGTGGCATATGGGCATCTTGGGTGGAACCTGCAACCTTTTGGTGGGTTTATGAGGTTTGGTACTGTTCCTGGAATAGATTCAAGTCTCTCTATCCTCTTGAGAGGGTCTGGAACAGCCTTTAGGAGGGCCTTAGTATATGGGTGGTATGGGTTCTCGAATATCGAGAAGATGTCCCCTAGCTCTACGATCTTTCCAGCATACATTACCGCTACCCTATCTGCCATCTCAGCTACAACACCCATATTATGTGTTATAAGTATCACTGTACTATCGTACTCTCTTTTCAGTTTCTTGAGTAACTCCAATATCTGGGCTTGGACAGTCACATCGAGGGCTGTAGTAGGCTCATCCGCTATGAGTACC
>QMTT01000037.1 GCA_003663565.1 Thermoplasmata archaeon | reverse complement strand
TGGGGTTCCCCCGAAAGGGTTGGAGGTTCCGAGGCTTTCGCCGATGAGGGGCTGATGAAGGCTAATCCCTACGGGATTATCCTCCTCGAGAAGCAGAGACTGGGATTAAAAGTCATCGAATGCTCATGAATGCTCCCGTAAGGAGAACCCCTTTCTTGATGGTCCTTTTTCTTGTTGTGCGTCTTCTCCTATGGTTATTCCTCCGAAGGCCTTTAAATTTAATATTTCTATTTAAATAGAACACTAAGGAGTACGAATATAAACATGATTTTCAGAAAAGGCCATGAAACACGAGAACCTTCAACCTTTTTAAAAAATTAGATTTTATTCGTCATTCTTCCTTCAAGATCTATTCAGCTTGTGCGTAATTCATAAATGAACCCATGGATTTTTAGTAAGGAAATCTCTTTAGAAATGTTATGCAACCTGTTGGTCAAACCTTATATAATAAGACTATTTTTACTAATTTCATGAGCCCCGAAAACATAATTGAAGCAATAAGAAAAACAGTTAGTGAAAAAACGAAGGTGCCAGTATACGACGCAGATATCAGAAGGATTTTATCAGCATTACAAATTACCGAAGATTTTTGGGAAATTATATTTTACTCCGAAGTACCAATTCCTGCAGCTTCTGAAATATTGAAAGAACTTAACAAAAATGGATATATTGAGTTTAAAGAGGAGAGTATAGTCTTCACCAACAAAGGAAAGGATCTTGTAAAGGAGCTCGAGATACCAAAGCCGTACTATAAGAAGTGTCCTCATTGTCAGGGTAGAGGGATATCTCTAGAGGACTTCGAAGACGTATTAAAGGAGTTTAAGAAGATTGCTGAGAACAGGCCTGAGGCTATACAACAGTATGATCAAGGATATGTACTTCCAGAGGTCACAGTCTCACGCGTAGCTCTTATGGCAAACAAAATGGATATACAAAACAAGAAATTACTTGTTATTGGTGACGATGACCTTACATCAATTGCCGCTGGTCTTAGTGGACTTCCAAAAGATGTTGTGGTGCTTGAGATAGATGAAAGACTGGTGAACTTTATTAATAATGTAGCAAAAGAGTATGGTCTTAACGTCAGTGCAGAGATATACGACATAAGAGACCCTCTTCCGGAGAGGCATTATGCGAAGTACGACACATTCATTACAGATCCCTCTGAGACCAAAGAAGCGTTAAGACTCTTTATATCTCGTGGTATTTCAGGTCTTCGTGGCCCAAGATGTGCTGGATATTTCGGAATTACAAGAGCAGAGGCTTCTCTTGAGAAGTGGTATTATCTACAAAGGATGTTGCTTGATATGCGCGTTGTCATAACAGATATGATTCACAACTTTAACGTCTATGTGAACTGGGGATACGTGGAGAAGACAAGAGCTATGCAGATAGCTCCAGTCAAGAGAAGCCCAAAACGTGAATGGTACACCTCAACGATGTACAGAATAGAAACCCTTGAGGGTTTTGTGAGGTATAATGAACCCGCCAAAGAGGATATATACGAAGACGAAGAGAGCTCTACTGTCTGATTGAAACCAAAAACACCTCTCTTTCTCACAAGCTTTCTTGTTTTATATTGAGTAAATCTAATATATCCTTAGTACATCATATATCAACGGTTCTTCTCAGAATGTGCATGTTAATACGTGTCATAAAAGGGCATCGCTTTGAGGGGACTTAGCATGAAGGCACTGGGAAGACATATGATTGTAGAACTATATGGATGTAACGGGCAAGCGCTCAACGATGTAAAGCTCATAGCAAAGATGTTAAAAGAGGCTACAGAGGCCGCAAACGCGACAATTTTAAGTATTCAGGTACATCCACTCACGCCACAGGGAGTTAGTGGCGTCGTTGTGCTCGCAGAATCACACATATCTATCCACACATGGCCAGAGCTAGGTTATGCAGCTCTTGACATATATACATGTGGGGAGCATACAAAGCCTGAAAGGGCTCTTGAAGTCATAAGGCAGTATCTAGATCCAAAGAGTGCAAACATTCTTGAAATGAAAAGAGGTGTGTTTCTTGAGTGATACCACTGACGATGATAATTATGTGTGCGAGCAACAAACTGAGACGATGAGGTTTTGCTTAAAATGCAGAAGAGTATTATATCGTGGAAGGTCAAAGTATCAGGAGATACTTGTTGTTGATACATATGATTATGGAAAAGCGCTTTTACTTGATGGGTTATTTCAAACAACTGAGAAAGATGAGGCCTTTTATCATGAGCTTTTAGTACACGTTCCCATGTTTGCCCACCCAAGTCCTAAGAACGTGCTAATAATTGGAGGGGGGGATGGAGGGAGTCTAAGAGAGGCTTTAAAGCATAGGGTACATGTAGACCTTGTGGAAATAGATGAAGAAGTAGTGGAGATCTCTAAGAAGTATTTCTTCTTTCCTGATTCTGGGAACTTTGATCTCATAATAATGGACGGATTTGAATATCTCAAAAGCATTAGAAAGAAATATGATGTCGTGATCGTTGACGGTTCTGATCCCATAGGTCCTGCAGAAGTTCTTTTTAAGGATGAGTTTGTAAAACTAATCAAAAAGGTACTTGAAGAAAAGGGTATTGTTGTGCTTCAGTCTGGAAGCCCCCTACTGCGTGAAGAATATTGCTATTTCTTCAAAATATACAAAACTCTAAAGAAATACTTCAAGCTTGTAAAGCCATACTTCTACTTTGTTCCTACATATCCCACAGGTATGTGGTCTTACATAGCAGCGTCAGATACCATAGATCCTGAAGTTCCAGCAAGAATACCTGACGAAAGTTATAACCTCAAGGTCTATACAGAAAAGCTTCATAGAAGTGTATTTGCCCTTCCATCTTTTATTGAGAAAAAGTTGAAGGAGGAACAATGAAATAAATATGAGAAAGAGATTACATGGAAATGTCTAAACCAAGTTTTTCTGTCAACTCTTTGTATCTGTTTCTTATGGTAACCTCTGTGACGTTTGCTACCTGAGCAACCTCTTTCTGAGTCTTCCTGTTTCCTGTCAATATTGCTGCAATGTATATTGCAGCGGCAGCCATTCCCTGAGGTCCTCTTCCAGATGTAAGCCCTGCTTCTCTTGCCTTCCTTAATATTTCTTTTGCCTTTTCAACAGTCTCCTGACCAAGGCCTAGTTTGTCACAGAATCTGTCTACATATTCTTCTGGAGCTGGAGGTCCAGCTCTGAGTTTTGGAAGGTGTCTTGCAAGGAACTTGTACGTCCTACTTATATCCTTCTTACTTGCGCCAGCTGCTTTGGATATTTCCTGAAGGGTTCTTAAGTGTCTAAGTAAACGGCATGCTGCATAGACTGTTGCTCCAGCAACAACGCTTATGCTTCTTCCCCTTATGAGATTATTCTTTGTAGCATCTCTATATATCTTCGAAGCAAGCTCCCTTACATCACTAGGAAGCCTTAGGTTAGTACATAATCTCTCTATCTCATTAAGACCAGCCTTGAGGTTTCTTTCCAAGGCTCCTGATGTGTTTATTCTTCTTGTCCATTTCTTCATTCGTGCGAATTCTGAAGGCATTATAGGGACACCTTCACTGTCCTTAGAGGAGATTTCTATACCAAATCCGTAGTCATGGGACGAGTATCTTATAGGACTCCCTGTCCTAGAACGCTCCATGGCCTGTTCATACTCGAAGCTACGCCATTCTGGACCTGTAAATACTATGTCCTGCTCGAGGACATATCCACAATCTGCGCAATATATGGTACCATGTACTTCATCCATTACGAGGTTCGTACTACCACATGCAGGACATACTTCAGGGTAAGAGACCTCAGGCTCTGATGCGCTTGCATTCTTTTCTTTTTCTTTTTCCTTTTTATCCATAAGTAACACCTCCATGTTCAAACCACAATTTCAGGTGATTAACAGCACGAGACACTTGAGCGTTATCCGCGTTGGGAGATAAATCCTCCCCCATATTATACGGGAATGTTCACCGTGTTTGCCTCGGTTAACCCTAGCAATAAAATATAAAACATTTTCTCAAATCTCACTATATAGTTAGTAGATTATATATTTATGTTTTTCTCCTTATATGTTTCAGCAGTAATTATTATATATAAATAAGTAAGTTAACAGTCAGAGTGCACTATTTAATGCGGCTCACATGCCCTTTTAACAAAGTCGATCCATGCTTTGCTCTTTAGGGCAGGGTAGTTCACATTAAACAAATGCGGTTGTTAAATCATACGAGAGAGTATCAATTAAAGGGCAATAAAAATAAGTTAGGTGAAAGCATGAGTAGACGTTGGATAATAAGAAAAAAGAAAGATCCATATTATCGTTTAGCAAAGAAAATGGGTTATAGAGCTCGTAGTGCGTTCAAGCTTATTCAAATAAATAGGAGATTTGGCATAATAAGGCCAGGATTTAAAGTCCTTGATTTAGGTGCTGCACCTGGTGGCTGGTCTCAAGTTGCTAAAGAGATCGTCGGAGAGAGTGGGCTTGTTGTTGCAGTGGATATACAGGAAATGGATCCCATAGAAGGAGTGCATATAATCCAAGGAGATATTCGCGACGAGGCAACGCTCAGGGAGATAAAGGCCATATCATCATACTATGATGTTGTGATTTCAGATATGTCTCCGAACCTCTCTGGAATATATGATATAGACCATTTAAGATCAATAGAACTTGCTGAAGCAGCATATAACGTTGCAAAACAAGTTCTTAGACCTAAAGGAAACTTCCTAGTTAAGGTGTTCCAAGGGGAAGAGTTTAAGGACTTTTTAAATAAATTAAAGGAAAGTTTTGAATACGTAAAGCCTCATTCACCACCTGCATCAAGAAAATCAAGTTCTGAGATATACATCATATGTAAGAACTATTTTCCTTGGAAACGTAGATGATATCCCGCACTGTTGCATTAGTCTTAACTGATAGTGGATCAAAATGAGTCCTTGATGCTTTATATCCTATTTCTCTGAGTTTTTCTATAACCTTTTCTATTTTAGGTATTCTTTTTATCCCATACATCTTTGCGAGCTCATGTATGTTGTAGTAGGGAGAGTTTATTTTGCACTCCTCTTCCCAAAGTAAAAGCATCTTATTGACTTTCTCTTCTCTTGCGAGTTCATATTTTTTCACTTTTTCTTTAGCATATTTGATGAAATCTTCGTCTATTATAGGGCCTATCCAAAGGGGTCCTATATATTTGTCAAATGGCTCCTTTGAGAACTTTATGGTATGATCTTCCTCAAAGATAAGATAGCCAAAGTACTTTTCTATTATGCTATCAGCTTTTCTTGCACTTTTAATGGCAGATATGTGAATACGTACATGATGAGTATCAGCATACGAAAGATGAGGAAAGATTGAATAATCCCACTTTCCAGCTTATCTTAATAGAAATAAAATCAGTATTCTAACACCAGCTTCCTTGGAAAACATGTTCCTAAACATCACACATCCATATCTTCTAAGGGTTGTTTTTGGGTATGTACCAAAAAGTACTGCCGTGTCTGTTGCTGTAATAGCAGCAAAACCCTTTGATTTAAGGCCTCTAAATAGAGCATCTGTGAAGTTTGCAGGGGTTCCATAAGGATCAAGGTCTATATAGCTGAATTTCATTTCGCTGGCTAGTACGTTAAAATCCTTATTGTGAACGGTTACGTCAAGTGCGTTTAACCTAGCATTTTCTTTAATGATCGCCACAGACTCGTTGGATATATCATTTAGGTGCACGTCAACTTCTGGATGTGCTTTTTTGTATCTAAGCCCTCGTGATCCTGATCCTGCTAGGGCATCAAGTAGTGTAGGCTCCGAAGGAATCATTTTTCTGAATCTGTCTAATATATATCCAAGAAAGATTACAGCAATATCCCTAGAAAATGCCATTTCAGGATTATAGAACCCTGGAATCTTGCTTCCTGGACCCTTAAATGATATTGCTACCTTTGGAACTTTAAGGACAATGTTTCCCTCTTTTATAATATCATAGTCAAGATATAATCTCATTGTTTATCACCGAAAGACTAGAAATGAGTTCTCCTAAAAGAAAGTGCCAGTAAATGTTATTATCTTTCAAGTAACTCTTTTAACACAAGTGGTGGAATTACATTCCTGTTTATAGGAGACAGATTGTACAAACGGAACTCTGGTCTATTTCTGATTTCCCTGAGAAAAGGATCCCTTAGCTTCATATGAACGGTCATTATAACGGGTTTTAAATCGTTCTCTATGCACTTTCTTACTACCTCTACGAATTTCCTGCTCATTAACTCCATCTTTCCTATCTCATCTATTATAATTACATCTGCTTCATCCATTGCACGTTCTATGGCCCTTATTCCTAACTCATCCAACGTACCTACATCGACCCCATACTTTCCCACAACGTATCTTGGATACTTTTCTTTGTAATAGTCTATATGAGCAAATATTTTTTCCTCGTTCGTCATGAGGTCAATTATCTTAAATCCAACTCTTTGTTTTGAGACTCTAACCTCCTTTGTGACCATACCTCCAACAATATAACCTTTGTTCTTGAGGTGTTCGGCGATCTTTAATACTGCCGTGGTCTTACCAGCACCAGGAGGACCCGTTATAGCAATTTTCAGAGGCCTAAGTCGTAAGTATTGTATCATAAATTCAGCCCCTCCCTAAGAGCTTAGCATGAAACATAAGAGCTCACATAGGGGCTCTACACGCGAAAGAAACATATCTAAGATGTTTCTCTTTTCATGTGTTGCTCTTCTTCCCAGCTATGGTTAGCTCCTGCTAACCATAGTCGGAACTCATCGTCACGGCGAGTCAGGCCGATGACGTGTGGGCGGGATTGATGTATGAGGTCCTTATCCCGTGTCATCTAGCCTTGTATTCAACGAAGCACTGTATCCTCCTCGTGAGCGGGAGGGAGTAAAAGTGACGGTCTTAATCGCCCTTGAGCTCATTCAGGACTACCTCCAAGAGCCTCTTTGCCTTGTGACTCCTCTTCCCGTATATCCTCGCGGTGAAGCTCTTTACGATCTCGATGAAGTCCTCGACAAGCTCCTCTCACGAGCTCTCCTCCTCACCCATCGCGATTTCTATGCGGACGCCGAACCTGTTGAAGAAGTACTCGATGTACTCGAAGCCGAAGCGTGTAAGCCTGTCCCTGTGGGTTATTAGCACGATATCACACTTCCCATCGAGGACAGCGCCGAAGAGCTTTCTGAGACCCCTCCTATCAGTCCTAAG
>QMTT01000036.1 GCA_003663565.1 Thermoplasmata archaeon | reverse complement strand
AGATTAAAGATCGGTGAGGCGGTTCTCAAGCTTGAGGGAGGCATAGCTATAGTCTACATCCCGTTTGTGAGGGAAGTTGAGGAGAGAGTCACGGAGAATATCATGACAATAGACGTGAACGAGAAGAACGTAATTATTTCCATTTTCTCCCAAGATAGCAAGCTTCTGTTCTCAAAATACATTGATATCTCAAGGCTCTCGGAGATAGACAATGCATACGTGAACGCTGCAAGGAAACTCGTATCGAGGCTCTATAAGGGGCTTAATCCGAAGTACCTGCCGCGGTGGGTAAGGGAGAAGATAAAAAGGAGGCTTAAAAGGTGGGAGAGGAGGAAGGAGGACATCGTCCACAAGCTCTCGAAGTACATCGTCGATATCGCGCTCTCATACAACGCGGAGATTGTTATGGAGAACCTGAAGCGGATAAAGGAGAGAATACTAAGTGATGATAACAAAAGCAGCTTAAACAGGAGGCTCTCCCTCGCGAACTTCAGGAGGATACAGAATTTCGTTGAATACAAGGCCAGATGGCATGGAATAAGAGTTTCATATGTTAATCCCGCCTATACATCATCAGTCTGCCCATTCTGCGGCTCTGAACTCTCCCTCCCAAGTGACGGTAGGAATAAAGACCTGATGGGAGGGAGAGCCTTATACTGCCCTTCCTGCGGGAAATATTATCATAGGGACTTCATCGCAACCTTAAACCTCTTCAGGAAGTATAAGGAAAGAGAACAAGAGATGTGTGAGGTCCGCGTGCACCACAAAAGCCCGATGAAGACCACAAGGACAGGAGCAGTGCTCCAAATGGCGTATGGCATAGAGGAAGGCTTACGATGACGATGAGTCCCGGCTATAGTTAGCAAAAGCTAACTATAGCTGGGAAGAGGAGCAACGCAAATGTTAGTTTATTATTTTGAAAAATATTTGTTCCTAGTCTCTTCTATTTTTCTGAGTATATTACCAAGCCTGCTGATAAGTTCATTGACTATACTTTCTACTTCCTCAAGGCCATCATTTGGTTCCTTTGAGGCAGAAAGCTTTTTAAGAGCCCTCTCGTGAAGTTCCTTTAAGAGGTCGAGGACACCCATCATGAGTTCTATTTCTGCTTTAACGTAGCCTTTTCCTTTTTCAGTGAGCCTATAATAAACTCTTCGTCCTGCCTTTTCAACACTTACCAAACCTTCCTCCTCAAGCTTCTTCAACGTTGGATAAACACTTCCAGGACTTGGTGTTATTCCAGGAATGCCGAGTTCCTTTAGAATAGTTATCAACGAATACCCATGTAACCTTCCAAACGAAAGAAGCAAAAGTATAACATATTTCATCCCAAATCCAGTGGGCTTTCTTTTTGCCATATACTCTCACCAAATGACAAATAATAAAGATAAGGAAGACAAACAGTCAGAACTTAACAGTAACAAGGATCCCGTGTTTCTCTATTTGTGCCGAGTCGTCTGCTTCAACTCCTTCTATGAACAGCTCTTTCTTTAATTCATAGTACTCTGGCCCAAGAAGCATAGTTTTTCCATCTAGCTCTATTTCAATCCCTTTATCTGTGATCTTTCCACTTTTAAGTTTCTCTACGACTTCTTTGGTCTTTTCTCTGAATGTTCTTCCTATGACATCATATCTAGGTTTCACGTCAACAACACGTTCCTTCACACGAGCTCTTGGTACTACACTTATAGCTCTAGCTCTTATAGCACCTTTTATGTCCTCGAGATCTTCCTCAGAAAGTTTCACTTCAGGTTCAGAGAAGGTTACCCTCTCTATTTCTGTGTTTAGTGGAAGGCCTCTTGCAGCTTTCATTCTTCTCACTGATGCAACGATGTCCTTTATGAGCTCTCCTTTCTTCAAAGATTCTTCGTCTATTTTCACAGGCTCTGGCCATGCACTTACGTGGATACTGATATCTTTAGTAAACCTCTTAAAGACCTCTTGGTATACCTCTTCTGTGACGTGTGGAAGTAAAGGAGCTAACATCTTTATTATTCCAAGACCGACTGTGTAGAGTGTATAAAGCGCTGCTTTATCTCTCTTGCCATAGGCCCTGTGTTTTACTATTTCTATGTACTCATCAGCGAAGACATTCCATGCAAAGTTCTCTAAAGCTCTCAGCGCCTTATCAAACCTAAAGTTGTCCATAGCGTTAGTGACTTCTTCATTGACCTTTGAGTAGAGGCTTAATATCCACTTATCGATAGTATGAAGTTCTTCCCATAAAACATCTTCGTAATTCCAGCCTTCGAGTACTCCCTTCAAGAACTTCCCTATGTTAAGTATCTTAATTGCAAACCTTACACCTCGTGTTATATCCTTCCATCTGAAGGCGTTGTCTTCTCCTAGAGCACATGTAGCAGCGTAATATCTTAGCGCCTCAGCTCCGTATTTCTCCACGACCTCGAGCGGATCAACGACATTACCCAAGTGTGCATGCATAGGTCTACCGTCAGGTGCTAGGATAAATCCATCTATCATATACGACTTGAATGGGTTCTTTCCTGTCTCAAACCAGCCTCTGACAATGGAGTAGAAGTCCCACGTCCTTATTATATCGTGAGCGTTTGGTCTAAGATCCATAGGATAGAGTTTCCTAAAGAGATTTTCATTTCTAAGCCATCCTGCATTATAAAGAGGTGTTCCTGAAGAGTCCATCCATGTGTCAAACACGTCTTCGCATCCTTTAAGCTCTCCGCCACACTTTGGACACTTCTCGACGGGTGGTGGATCTACTGTAGGGTCTACATAACAATCTTCTTCCCTTGCAGGAACTACATGGCCACAGTTCTTACATATCCAGACTGGAATTGGCGTTCCGTAGTATCTCTGTCTTGATATTACCCAATCCCATTCGAGGGAGTCTATCCACTCGTCGAGTCTCTTTATCATGAACTCTGGATACCATCTTGCTTCCCTTGCCACCTTCTTAAGTTCTTCCTTAAATGGCAATATCTTTATGAACCATTGCTCTTTAGGAAGGATCTCTATTGGAGTATTACAGCGCCAGCATGTTGCTACATTGTGTTCTATTTCTTCTATTTTTTCAACAAGTCCACGCCCTTCAAGTATCTTTATGATTTTCTCTCTTGCCTCTTTTATCTTAAGTCCCTTAAGCTCTCCCGCTGCTTCAGTCATCGTTCCTGTATCATCTACGACGATCTCTATGGGAAGCTTGTATTTCATTACCCATCTCACGTCAGTCTTGTCTCCGAAGGTACATATCATCACTATACCAGAGCCAAAACTTGGGTCTACATCTTCATCAAGGATTATTGGCACCTCTTTATTGTAAATAGGCACTATAGCCCTCTTCTCCTTTAGTATACTTGCCCTAGGATCTTTGGGGTGTATGGCAACTGCTTGACATGCTGCTAAGAGTTCTGGCCTCGTAGTGGCAATAATAAGATCCTCACCTGTCTCCTTCACCTTGAACTTTATGTAAACAAGCTTAGTACGTTCTTTTTTATACTCTATTTCGGCATCAGCTAGAGCTGTTAAACACCGAGGGCACCAGTTTATAGGGAACGTTCCTCTATAGACTAATCCTTTTTTGTATAGCCTAAGGAATGCTATTTGTGTGTACTTCCTAAACTCGGGATCATCTGTTCTGTAGTATACACTATCATCCATTGATATGCCAAGCTTTTCATATTGTTCCGTCATTTTCTCTATATTTCTGTCTGCAAACTCTCTACAAAGCTTAATGAACTCATGCCTATCTATTTCTAGTCTAGTTACTCCAAGAGTTCTCTCTACACGCTCCTCTATCGGTATGCCATTGACGTCATAACAGAGAGGGAAGAACACATTATATCCACGCATTCTCTTATATCTCGCAACCATATCTATATGCGTATAATGAGTTGCATGTCCTATGTGCAGGACACCTGAAGCGTATCGTGGTGGGGTATCTATACTGTACACAGGTTTATCAGAGTTTGGATCAAATCGATAGATGTTCATTTTCTTCCATGCTTGCTGCCACTTTTTTTCGATCTGTTTAAGGCTGTCCACGTCCATTAATACCACCCAATTCTTAACTAAAGTTCGATTTCGAGTCCATCATGGGCAGCAATAACTTCTAAGCCTGTTTCCTTTTTTATCCACATTGCCTCCTTTTCTGGGTCACTTCTCAGCATTCGTGAGCCAAAATGGGTTATGATACATAAATTTATGTTCAGACCTTTTAATAATTTTATAGTGTCAGCCGTGTTAAGATGATGAGGCAACTGATAATTTCGAGGGAGAGTTACCGGTAGTATCACTAGATCAGATTCATCTATATAATGTCTCAGATTGCTAAAATATTTTGTATCCGCAACGTATGTTACCTTCTTGTTTCCTACTTTTATTCTAAATCCTACAGTACTGGGCTCAGTATGAATTGTCCTGAATGGTGTGAGTTTTATTCCATTTACAACTATTGGAATGTTTTCCTTAAGGACATAATATTTTTTTATGAGATTTTTGTGATATGGCGATACTCCATAGCCTTTGGAATGCATGTATTCTGAGAGTGCGAGTAAACCTCTTTTCATTTGTCCTCCATATGTCATAGCCTCTATAACGACATCTGCTTCGGCATAGTGATCTGGATGTCCGTGACTTATGACTAGCGCTCTTATCTTCCAAGGGGCAACTCCAAATAGCTTATATCCATAGATAGCTGAAGGACCAGGATCTATAGCTATAAGCACATCGCTATGCTCTAGTATAAGACCTCCAGTGAGTCTTTCTTGAGAAACCATTACATACCTTCCGCCACCAGTACCTATGAACTTTACAAGTACCATGGCAGTGTCCTCTCCACTAAGTCTTGTTCTGTGGGTTCTCAGTGAGGACTTCCTTTAGCCATTTGAGGTACGGGCCTACAATCTTTACTGGAATCACGATAAACTCCGGGACTGTGTATGGATGTATCTCCTTAAAGAGACCAAAAAGTGCTTCGAGTTTTTCATCAAGCGTCTTTATTATAAGCATATCTTCGTTGTCTGATGTAATATTATCTTGCCACCAATATGTGCTCTTGACTTGGAATATAGATACACAGGCTCCAAGCTTTCTTTTGACGATTTTTTCCTTTAGCTTGTCTCCTTGACCTTTAGGACACGTAGTTATGACAACTACAGGGTTCATGGCGTCCTCACCGTATTTTTAATGAATATTACCTTTGGAAAACGTTCATGGTCTATGTCTATATACAAAACAAAAGCACTACTTTAAATTCCTCTCGTTTGAGCTTCTAAAAATACAAGATCGATCTTTGAAAGCTATTCAAAATCTTTATAAGTTTGGACTTCTCTTTTTGTTAGAGATTTACGAGGTCATAATAGCTAATTGTCTGAGACTCTAAAAAGACATTAGAAGCTTTCTTAAAAGTTTACAGAATGTTGCTAATGAAACTTCGTTCCATCATGCCTAGCGTTCAATCGAATTCAATTCAAGGTGGACATGATGGTCATAAAGGTGAAAATATTCAGTACTCTTGCTGAGAAAGTTGGAATTCGAGAAATGGACATAGAATATAAACCGAAAATGACTGTTAGGGATATTGCCAAGATCTTGGCGAGCAAATATCCTAAGATATTAGAGCTTCTTGATACTGAGGAAATCCTAACTGCTGTGAATCATAGATATACCTCTCCGGACACTGAGGTAAAGGATGGAGATGAAGTAGCATTCATGCCACCAGTTTCGGGAGGTTGATGACTATGCTTCCTGGAAGGATCAATCCAAGACAATTAAGAAGCTTAATGAGGCAACTTGGTATAGAAATTGAGGAACTTAAGAACGTAAAGGAAGTACTTATAACATTCGAGAATGGCGAAAAGTTGTGCTTTTCTAATCCGTCGGTTACTGTTATAAAATCTCAGGAGGGAGAAATGTTCCAGGTCGTTGGAAAATATGAAATAATTAGAGAAAAGTCTTCAGAGGAGTTCACGGAAGAAGATATAAAGATAGTTATGGAAAAGGCTAATGTCAGTCGTGATAAGGCTATAGAGGCTCTGAAGAAAGCTGGAGGAAATCCTGCTGAAGCCATAATGCTTATCTTATCTGGGCAGGATTAATAGTGGTATTTCACTACTACACTTGTATTGGTTACTCTTTAACAGTGTTTGACTATCCCTTTGGCTCTTTATCTTTTTCTTTACGAGTTCTATAATGCACTAATGTACACTGATAGTGCTAAGTTTCCTTTTTCAAGCTTCTATTCATAGGGTATACTAGGCAAGGGGTGAACTACATGGACTTAGAAGTTTGGACATTGAGGGATATTAACTTCTCCAATTCTGTTGTACTACTGAGAGTGGACATAAACTCTCCAATAGATCCTATGACAGGGGTCATCTTAAATGATTACAGGATAAGAGCTCATGTGGACACGATCTCTTATCTATCAGCAAATGATGCAAAGGTAGTGATCCTTGCTCATCAGAGCCGTCCTGGAAAGGATGACTTCACAACACTTGAAGAGCATGCTCAGATCCTCTCAAAGTATGTTGGCCATGTAGAGTACGTGGACGAGATATGTAGCTCACGTGTAATTGATAAAATAAAATCCATGAGTCCAGGAGAAATAATGCTTTTAGAGAACGTTAGAATGAACTCTGAAGAGATAGCACTTGAAAATGCTCCAATTGAAAAGCAGAAGAGAGCTCTATTTGTGAAGAAGCTTTCATCAGTTGCTAACTATTATGTAAATGATGCGTTTGCAGTATCTCACAGACTTCAGCCATCTGTTACGGCATTTCCATATATCATGCCATCTGCTGCAGGTTTTCTTATGGAAAAAGAGCTAATTAACTTACTGAAGGTTCTAAGAGATACACAGGAACCTAAAATAGCAATATTGGGAGGTGCTAAGATAGACGATTCTATTAAGATCATGGGCAGGCTTCTTTCCGAGTGCAACTATGATATGATAATTACTGGAGGCCTTGTAAGCGTTTTATTCTTATATGCAAGTGGTATTCCTTTGGGAAAAGCAAACATTGACACGTTAGCAAAGAACTCCTCGAACTTAGAAAAAATGGTAGAAACTGCAAAGCAGATCCTTAAGGATTACAGAGATAAAATATTACTGCCAGAAGACGTTGCTGTAAACAAGGACGGAATAAGACACGAGATATCCGTGAGGGAAGGAAAAGAGATCGAAGAATATATCATGGATATAGGGTTTAACACAATCTTTGAATATAAAAATGCAATAAGAAGCGCTAAGATAATTCT
>QMTT01000035.1 GCA_003663565.1 Thermoplasmata archaeon | reverse complement strand
GTGAGGATTCCCACAGGGAGTGTCCTCCGCACGGTTGCCCGTGGTTCATTGGGCACGGTCAGGGGCACCCTCACTATAATGTGGATGAAAAGTAGATGAAAAGCATTTAAAAACTTTATGCAAAAATATAATAGGTGCGTAAGATGAAGCTCACGCTAAAGATGAACGTGATACTTATTAAAGATGCTACAGTGTATTCGCCAGAAAATCTTGGGAAAAAAGACATACTAGTAGTTGGAGAAAAGATAACTCTTATAGAGGACTTCATAGCAGAAGAAGACCTTAGAAAAATCTTCAGTAACCTAAGGGTCATAGATGCGTCAGAACACTATGTCATTCCAGGATTCATAGATCAACATGTGCACATACATGGTGCTGGTGGTGAAGGAGGTCCACAATATAGGACACCACCAATACAGTTGAGCTCTCTAGTAAAGTCGGGCATAACATCCGTTGTCGGAGTCCTAGGAACTGATGGAGTTACAAGATCTCTGAGAGAACTTCTGATGAAGGCCAGAGGTCTAGAGGCAGAGGGGGTAAGCTCTTGGATATATACTGGATCTTACCAAGTGCCATCTCCCACAATAACGGGCAGCATATTATCCGACATAGTGCTTGTAGATAAGGTCATAGGCGTTAAGATGGCTCTATCAGACCATAGATCGTCTCACCCAACAGTGGATGAGATCCGTAAAATAGCCTCAGATGCCAGAGTTGCAGGGATACTTTCAGGGAAGGCGGGTGTTGTTCATGTACACATGGGAAGTGAGAAACCAGGTCTTAAACCTCTTTTAGATGCTATTAGTGATACAGATATTCCAATAGAGCAGTTTGCACCGACACATCTTAACAGATGTAGAGAACTCTTCGAAGAGTCCATAGAATTTGGAAAGCTTGGAGGTTACGTAGATATAACAGCTGGTGTCTCGCCTGAATATGGATTTGACGAGTCAATAAAACCTAGTAAGGCAATAAAGGAAATGATCAAGCGAGGGGTTCCTGTCAATAGGATCACCATGAGCACAGACGGAAATGGTAGTATGCCAAAATTCAACGAGAAAAAGGAGCTTGTGGGTGTTCTCATAGCGCCTGTCTCTTCAATGTTGAAAGAGTTTAGGGATCTTATCCTTGAAGAAAAGATAAACATGGAAGATGCCGTTAGAGTTACCTCGACGAATATCGCAGAGCACCTTAAGCTTCATTCAAAGGGAAGAATATCCGTAGGAAAAGATGCTGATATCCTTATAATGACAAAGGATTCCCTTGAGCTTCAGTATGTAATAGCAAGAGGAGAGATCATGCTAGAGAATGGAAAAGTAGTAAGGCATGGGACGTTTGAGGAGGTGCCATGAAGATAAGGAAGTCAGACCTCGAGAAGATAACGAAAGAGAAAATAATAAGGATGACTCCAAAACCATCGCCCGTGAGCGTAAGAAGGCCCAGGATCAGGTTTGGTATAATAGCAATTACTTGGAACAAGATCTTTATTTTCCCTTCTACATTTTTTGGTAGAATATCCCTAAATAGTGTGTTCTCATTCAACAGAGAAGACATAAAAGAAGTACATATGAGACCTGACATATTCAGAGCAGGCTTTAGTAAAATGAAGTATAAACTTATATTTAAACTAAAGGATGATAATCGTGTTGTGATAGCAGGTCTTACACCAGACAGCGTCATGTTCTTAAGAAAATGGTTGAAGATTGGAGAAAAATAAATTAATCAAGATATCCGAGCTCTTTAGCTTTATTTAAGACAGCATCTACTTCTTCATCTATGCTCATGATGTCACTTCTTATGAGCACCTCTGGATTCTCTGGCTCTTCATACACACCATCATAACCAGTTAACCCCTTGATTTCCCCCCTAATAGCCTTGGCGTAAAGTCCTTTGGGGTCTCTTTGTATCCTTACTTCCAGTGGACACTTAAGGTATACCTCAATGAACTTTCCAAGTTCTTTCCTTGCATATTCTCTTACAGCTCTATAGGGAGATATTAATGAGACGATTACAATCACACCATTTCTTGAGAGGAGCTTTGCCATATAGATAACTATACGGTTGTGCATTTCTCGAGCCTCTTTGCTGAACCCAAGGTTAGGATATAATGTCTTTCTGATCTCATCGCCGTCAAGAACCTCTACTTTATGACCCATATCCTTTAGCCTCTTTTCAAGAGCTCTGGCAAGAGTTGTCTTTCCAGCACCACTTGGACCTGTGAGCCATATCACGAAACTCATATTTTCACCTCTCTATGGCTCGTTAGTCAATGAGCTTGTTCTTATAGTACAGATAAGAAAGGCTATGGAAGAAACTAATCCAAGAAGAATTACAACCTTCACAGAAAATGAAATCTTGATCCCTATGTCGTGCATGAGTTCGAGAAGAGTCCTTGGGTTTATAACTATGAAGAATGTAGCGATACCTATTCCGAGATGTCTTGAACTGCTCTTGCTTGCCATATGTACTGCCAATAGGAGCAGCTATTAATGCTCCAACAAGAAATGCTTCCTTACAGGCATCTCCATGCTCATCTTTATATCCAAAGAAGCGTATGAGGATCCTAATTCCTAGTATTAGCAAAAGTACTGCTACAAAAGGCTTCATCATCGAGCCTGGGGTTGCCATAAGTAAATATGTTCCAAGCACTCCTCCAACAGTCCCGAATATTATGGGAGGTATTGAAATTTCTTTCCTGATATTCCTAAATTTCCAATGTGAGAGCGTTGCAGGGATACCTGCAATGATTTTCCTCATATGCACTGACGCTGATATCACAGCAGGTTGAAACGAGAGTGCTAGGAGCATTGATGCTGATCTATATATGTACTGAGCCAAAAATCCAATAAGCATGACTAGAAGGAAAAAAGTATCAGTCATTAGGAACACCCATTGATTTGATTCTTGATTTTCTTTAGAATACTGCTCCCATGGATTTTTTCTTTGACGTCGATCCCAAATAGATCAAGTACTGTAGGTGCAAAGTCGTATATTGACGAGGTTATTTGCTTGGGCTCTTCTAGCCATGGCAAGTAAATTGAAAGAACACCGTACTCTGAATGAACTGCATCATCTGGACCAGTGTCATTTTCCTTAAGATACGGGGTTTCATATCCAAGTGTCCCAGCAGATCTCCAGTATAGGTTATCAAAGTAGACCATCATGTCCGGTTTATCTCCCCTAGCTTCTGGATATATTTCCTCTGGGTAAAATACCTTGGTGTCCCAGTGTTCTCCATTTGGTCCTCTTATGCTTTTCAGAGCTTCTGCAAGCTCTTCCCTGACTTCAGGATACTTAGAAAGTGGTATTACTCCATGAGGCTCCCTTCCCTTGACATTCAGGAACACCCTTGCGTAGTATCCTCCCCACCCCCAAGCAATTGTGTGTTCCCAATCGACGTCCAACTCGTTAAATCTTACTTGACGCCCCTCCCTTAGGATTTCCTTATTTTTAATTTTTAAATATCCCTCTTCTATAAGCCATTGATTTATGGCAAAAGCACCTTTCATCTTCTTTGCGCCATGATCTGAAACTATAATAATTGCCGTTTCGTCAAGATCAATGAGGTATAAGAGTTCTCCTATTTCAGTATCTAGAAGCTTATAGTAATCCCTAATTACGTTCTTGTACTTACTATTGGGCTCATATAAGTGGTGTGTTTCATCGAAGTACTTCCAGAAGGCGTGATGTATCCTATCAAGACCTATCTCAACGAACTGGAAGTAATCCCATTCCTTTTCACTAATTAAATATCTTATGACTTCAAAGTGTTGTTGGGTCATCTTCCATACGTCTTCCTTGACTTCATCTCTGTTCTCTTTTCTGTAGACGACGTCAAATATGTAGTCCCCCACGAGGCTCTTTATTTCTTTCTTAAGCTCTTTTGGATACGTGTAATCTACGGAGGGATCAGGAGTTATAAAACAGGAGATCATACAACCATTTATCTTCTTTGGAGGATAACTTGGTGGCACTCCGACAACAATTGATTTCTTTCCGTGCTCTCCAAGGTAATCCCAGACGGTTTTTTCCTTAATCATGGTGCTGTTTGCAATCCATATCTCGTTATAGGTACCCCTCCTTCTGTGTCTAAATCCATAGAGACCTAGTTCTCCGGGACTTTTGCTTGTTGCCATGACCATCCAGGCGGGTATCGTTATTGCAGGTATACAGCTTTTCATTGGTCCATAGATGGACTTCTCTAAGAGCCTCTTAACATTTGGCATGTATTCTAAAAACTTTCCAAAGAGAAGCTCTGGAGGGGCTGAATCTAGCCCTATGACGAGAACCTTTCTTATATTTTCAGACATTTCAGAGACCTCCTTATTAGATCAACAACATAAAGAGCTTCTTCTACATTCTTTGCGTTGATCCCTAAGACGTCCGCCTTACCTCCTGATTGAATCCCCTTTCGTCTTAGTTCATCTAAAATATTAGACAAAGCAACTTTACTCGTGATCTCAGGACTAATTCTTATATATACTTTATATATTCCGTTTATTGGATTAAGATTCGCGACAATTGCAGCTTTGTATCCAAGATCCCATACAAGGGCTCTTGCAACCTTAGAAACGATATCATATGTGCTTTCAAAGGTTACTACAGCAACTCCATCTTCTTCCTCCACGTTGTCCATAGCTTTATCTATTTCTTGTTCCACAGCGTGGAGATAGCTGTTCCATTTAGGATTTTTAAGAAGTTCCCTTGGCGACTTGTTTAAAAGCTCAGTTACCGCTTTTATAACACCATCTCGATCTCCTACAATACTATTAGAGTCCAAAAGCCTGATGAGCTTTCTTGCATCTTCTATGTCAAGCATGGCTTCCCAGAAAAGCTCTTTAATCCTATTTTCCAAACAGTATCTTCTAATTTTCTTGATACCAAGATCTCCTAGCGCTCCCAATGCTGAAAGATAACTCCATTCTGAGTACATATCAGAAATAACCCACGTTGTAGATGGAAAAGTTCTCTCGCTTTCTCCAAACGTTATGGGATTCACGTACATTATTCTGCTCTCTAATATGGGCTCTTGTCCCTTGTGGTGGTCTATGAAAATTATTCTTTTACAGAGATCTTTAAGCTTGAGCACTTCCTTTTTGGGGACGTTTAAGTCTAAGATGTACACTTCGTCATGTTGTGTTACAATATTCATTATTACCTCATCGAAAGAATACACACCGAGCTTTGGTGTTACATTCTCCCAAGAGGTCCCATTATTTTCTAAGATCCTTGCAATTATTGCTGTGGATGCTATACCATCCGTGTCCCAGTGATGTATTATCAACACCATTGTGTTTCACTCCACGAACGGGTTACCAAACTCCAAGAGCACTTTAGCGACTTCAGGTCGCATCATCTCCTTTGGCGGCATCTTACCTTGGAGAAGCATCTCTCTAATCTTCGTTCCACTAGGTCTTATGACATACTCCGTATTTCTGTGAGGGCACGTCTTTTCGTTCATGTATCCCATGCACTTCTTACAGTAGAAAAACTCCCTGAAGAATATGGGTTCTATTCCTAAATCAGGGAACTCCTTAAAGATCTCATGTGCTTCATAAGGCCCATAGTAGTTACCAACACCAGCATGATCTCTTCCTACTATGAAATGCGTACATCCAAAGTTTTTTCTTAATATTGCATGAAATATTGCCTCCCTGGGGCCTGCATAGCGCATTTCTGTTCGAAGTATTGCCAGAACTACTCTGTCCCTTGGGTAGTAATTTTCTATGAGCACTTCATAGGCTTTCAAAATTGCCTCATCTTTGAAGTCTCCTTTCTTTTTTCTTCCTATAAGGGGATTTATGAAAAGGCCATCAGTGAGTGTTAGTGCAGTTTTCTGCACATATTCATGCCCCATATGTGGGGCATTCCTCGTTTGAAACGCAGCTATGGTCTTCCATCCCTTATGTTTGAATAGAACTCTCGTTTCTTTTGGCCATAGGGTATACCTCTCAAAGGGATTCTCGACACTGTTTATGAGTTCTATTCTCCCTCCTATGAGTCTGTCTTTCATTCCATACGTCCTAGCAACCCCAGGATGATTAACATCGTCGGTTTTGAATACCTTCACAGCGTGGTATTTCTTGTTCCAGTCATATATCTCTTCTATTGCCATAAACGCTATGGGGATTCCATTGTATTCAAGAACGATCTCATCGCCTTCTTTAATGCCCTTTTTCTTGAGATCCTCTTTCGAGATATCAAGTACTATGGGAATTGTCCATGGAGTATCATCCTCGAGCCTCATGGTCTCGAGGACGGATTCATAGTCGTTTTTTGTCATGAATCCCTCAAGAGGTGAAAAAACACCTCTCGCTATGTTCTCAACGTCAACAGCTGTCTCCTTTGATATATCAATCTTCTGAAGCTCTTTGGCTTCTTCTAATGCCATAAGTCTTCTTTTCTCACTAAGGACTCTTTCTACAAGTCTACCCCCGTGTGGCTTTGGTATTCCAGGCATAAAAGCACCTCAAAAGAAATAGAAAAGCTAATCAATGTATCCAAGCGCTCTCAATCTTTCCTTTATCTTTTCCTCCTCTTCCTTAGTAAATACTTCCTCTTTTTCCTCCTCTTCTATGCTTGCAATAACTTCTCGAAGAACAAAGGTCACGTAATCAGACACTGACTTAAATCCCGTGCCTTCTATTAGTTTTTTTATTTTCTCATAGAGCTGTACAGGTATTGATACTGTAGTATATTTCTTACTTTTCTCTTCGTCCAACAGAATCACCTCCTTTTGTAATTACATTTAATTACGTATCATTATATGTAACTAAAATGATTTTCGATCTCCGTATAAGAAGTGACTATCAAAAACAACCGAATAATAATTCATCCTTTGAGAGAACTAAGGGAAAGTTCAACACTCTATAATGAAAATGTTAAAATGGAAAATATCACTAAATTGGCGTTTTTATGTCATCTAGTCCTTTCTTTAAGTACTCTATCGAGACTTTTATTGCAATCTCAATGGCCTTTATTTCGAGGTTCAAACGTATGCTTGGAGTGGTTGCCCACGTGTTATATTCTAGTAACGAGGGAGACTTGTGGAGTGCGCGTGGGTTTCCCCTCTCGTGCCTCATCATGATCAGCGCTTCATGGGGATTGTCTTACGTGGGATGAGCATTATCCTCCCGCCTGTGCTGGCTACTTCGCCGTTATCGAGGCGACTCATCTAACTATTTCTCTCCTTCCTTCATTTAAATGTTTCTATGAGAAAATACTATTGTATCTATTTAGCAAAATAGTCCACACTACTATAGAATAGGGTTCTCCCTCCGGGGGAGTTAGTGTGATCTTGTGGAATTTCACTCTCACTCTATGCTTCTCGAGGAGGATAATCCCGTAGGG
>QMTT01000034.1 GCA_003663565.1 Thermoplasmata archaeon | reverse complement strand
TGTTCCCAACCTTCTATTTTGGAAAATGACTTGGAATACCGCACCAACGATAAACATGGCGATGAGTGACATAGGAATATTGACCCAGCCAAAAAACGAAGCAAGAGCAACGAATAAGGTAGCAAATAATAAGACATAAGGACTGCCAATAGCAGTGGATAACAACGCAAGTATAATCAAAAACAATACCACGCCCGCAGACAATAGCCAATCAGGAATGCCAACAGGAGTAATTACTTCTTTACCGTCTTTGAAATATTTTACTTCAGTATAAGTAATGCCGTTCTTCCTGAAAGTGAGCTTAAGGAAATATTTTTGCGAAACATCTAAGCCTAAAATATTGAAAGTATAATTGTAATAGCCATAAACATCAGAATAATACACGCGAGCCTTACTCTCGTTGTATACCTCGAGCTTGAGATAATCCGTTGCCTTATCATAATCAACAAATTCTACTCTCAAAACTTTATTGCCATCAATATCAACAAATTGAGCATTCCAACTCACATTTCCCTTGCTTCTTATCAATTCCAATACTGATGTCGTTATCTGCAAATAATAAATGCCAGATGTGGCTCTCGCAATTTTACCCATCTCTCTCATTGAATCGCCTTCATAAATCCTCACTTGATACTCTTTGTTTGGTATCATAATAAAATCTACTCCAGAAGAGATATCTATTGGCTGATTTGTGATTTGACCCTCTGTTGGCGTATACAACTCGAGCCTCATGTTTGTGGCTTGAGAGCCCAAAATATAAATCGTGGTAATGATTGGTGTCATAGAAGAATAATCTATCAAATACACAGTCTTGTTCTCAATGCCGCCATTCAAAGTGTATTCTCTTGCAAAAGTAGAAGAGCCCGCTGTATAGCTAAATCTCACGCCATCAACAGGTTTCTCAAACTCTTTACTTGCAACAAAATCCGATAAAGCTTCCTGACTGCCATCTTTGTATTTGATTATCATTTCTTTGTTGTTCAAAGAATTCAGGTTCATGGCACTTTTATCAACTTCATTCACGTAATTGAAAGTTACATAAGCCCAAATTACTTGTACAGTTTTATTATCCTCATCATAACCATCGTATTTATCCCAAAGCTTGAAAATAAATGTCTTATTACCATAATAATCAGGATTTACATTGATTATGAAATCTTTGCCATTACTATAGTTTGTATCTCTTCCTAAAAATACAGTTGAACCATCTACCAAATACACTTCTAATGTAAAAGCCGTATCATTATCAATATCTGAAATGTTTAAGGAAAGTGTAACATTCACACTCGAATTTATCTTATTAGGCATGTTTATTGCTGTGATGTTTGGATTAGAGTTTGCAACATATATTTCTTGATATACTACATCAGAGTAGTTATAACCATCATAAGCTCTTGCATAAACTCTTATGGTATCGTGTGCATCGCTGACTTGAATCGTATAATTTGCTGTTGTGCTCCAATCTTGAACAGTTACATTATCATCGACATTATAGAATTTATATTCGTAAATCAAGCTATCGCCATCAATATCCGTGCTGTTTTCAGCTAAAGCATAAAGAGTCTCATTCACATGGATTGTATCATTTAAAATTGCCAAATCTGGTGCTGTTGGTTTCGTGTTTTCTACCGTTTTGTTTATTACCGTTGCAAAAGAATCGCCTAATTCGTCAGAATAAAGACACTCAAATTTGATGGTGTCGTGAGCATCAGAAACCTGTAAAGTATAAGTGTAGCTAACAATTTGATTTTCAGATACATTTTCAAAAGTGATATTGTATAGCACAACAGAATCATTCAAGTTTGTGGCAACTAAAGTGAGGTTTGCGGTTGTGACATTCACAGTTACATTATTCCAATAACAGGAATGTGTGATAGTGTGATTAACTTTGAATTCGTCATAGTCAAGGCTTTGATGAATGCCTACCTCAAACGCCTGTTCTTGAAGATATAGTTTATCATCACCAAACTGTGAGTAATCCAAAGCTACTTGATACTCTTGCAAGTCGGTTGTGCTTGTGATTGTGACTTTTCGCCTTTTTGTATATGTGTATCCGTCAATTGTCCAACTACCTGTCTCTTCACTACCATAACTAACGCTTGGCTCTGTTGAGGAGTATTTACGAACAAAAACCCAATCAAAATCCACATAGGTGTTATCCCAATTATAACCCAAGTAGAGAGTGTTTGGATTAGATAATTGAACTAATACATTATTGTTGTCGTATATGCCATTTTCATAATTGATTGTATTTAACTCGTTGTTTTCTATACCTGCTTTCATTTCTTTGGCAACAGTATCTATCTCAAGCCATTGAGTCACGAAATTTGTGCCGTAGTCACTTATAGATGTTGAATAATCCCTCGAATAACCATAATAACTGCTTCGCACAGTCATATATACTAAAGTATCATCTTTTGAATATGCCCCATTATCCAACACTTGAATGCCTATCGTATTATAATGGTCTATCCCATAAATGCCTGTTTTGTCTGTAAACATGATTTGACCATAGCTATATCCACTACTATCTTCTCTTTTACTCCTTGCATATATCTTTATTTTACCATTCACGGTATATTTCAAAGGTATATTTCTTTTTTGAATTTTCAAAAGAGAATTGCTAACTGAATGCGAACCATCTGAGCTAATCGGAGTATCCCATTTGTTTGTATCTAAACTCGTTCCCTCGAAATCATCGAAGAACTCGAACACGCTATCGCCATCGCTATAAGATGGTGCTGTGCTACTGCCATAATAAACATAAAACTCTTTAGGTTGATTGGCTGTTAGATTTACCCTTACCCAAATATTGCCTGTTGGATTGCCATTCTCGTCATGCTCTATCCAGTATGGAATGCCAGAATAAGCTAAAACATTGAAAACTATCAATAAACTAAGAACTACAAAAAAGCCCGAAATAAAATGCTTCTTCTTGAACATGAATCTCAACCTAATACTGTTGAGCTTCACCAATAATGCCTCTAACAAGAATGTAAATAACCACTCCCAAAAGTATCAAAATAGGATAATACTTCCAAGACATGTGTAAATAACCAAACACCTGCCTCGCGTCTTCTGTATCATTTACTAATGGCTCAATAGAATTAAACACGCCATTCATCGCTGGAGTAAATGCATTCCATAATAAAATAAGGAAAAATAACACAAAAAACGCTATAATCATTGAGCCAGCCCAACCCTCTCCTCTCTTCCCTATAGTGAAAGTGAGAGCTTTCGTAATCCCACCTCTTTTTTCTTGGATTTGGTCTCCTTCTTTTTAGACTTTGAAGTAGTGAGTGTTAACTTTGGAGTGGTGCCTTTCCAAGGATTCCAACGCAAAAACCTGACTGACTTTTTCTTTGGCTTTTTCACGGCAAAATCAAGCTTTGGCAGTTTGCGTTTGTAAAGCAATGGCAAAGCCAATTTTTTCCTGAATTGTTCTTCATGGCTTTTTGATGGCCGTGATAATGAAAAAGTTGATAGTGAGATTGTGATTTGTTCTTGTTCTTCAAGTTGCCTTTCTTGTGCCCTATGCTTTGGTTTCATTGCTGGCTTCTGTGACTCAAACATCTTAGAAATCTCTTTGTTCAGCTCCCTTGTGGTTTTTTTCATGGCTTGCTCTTGCTTCTCCGCTTGCTTAGAAATTTGTTTATCAATATTTGGTAGCCTTGCTTTAGCCTTTGGCTTAGCTTTTGGTATGCTCAGCACCTTACTAACCTTTTTCAAACTACCGAAACCAATATCGAGCTTAGCTTTTGCCCTTTTCTCAGAAAATACTAATCCAGGAACAAAAACCTTTGATAAAGATGTCTCGGAAACACTACCAACCAAGACTTTTTCAGGCGTCTTTGGTGCTATCGCTTGCTCTTGTTTCAACTCCAATACTAAGCCTTTTGTGGTTTCCTTGAGCTTCTTGCCTAAATCTTCTGAAATCTTCTTGGCTTGTTGACTGACTTTTGATGTGTATATCTTAGCTCTTGATTTTTGCATGCCGAACACTTTCTTGAATTTGTCTGAAACTTTTTGCAATAAGCCCTTTTTCTCAATTACTATCTTCTCTTCTGGTGCTAATTTGTATAATGTTCGCATGGCTTTCGAGTATTCCTTCCTTGTTATACCTTTAGGCATCTCAAACCTAATACCAGCATAAGCTTCTTTATATGGCTTGGAAACTTCTACTGCCATTGTTTTGATAGTATCATCCAAAACAACTACTTTAGTGCCTTTCTTGAGTGGTGAAAGCTGAGAAAGTGATTCTTTTTTGGTAGCTATAGGAGTGCCAACAAATTTTCTGGCTTTCTTCATTAATTGCCGTTGTAAAGCTAAGAATTGCCTACCCGTTAAATAATCTTCTTTTACTGCAACAGTTCTAATAGTTTGAACATCTTTGCCAGCAAGAACTCTTGCTCTCTGTTCTTGACCAAAAACTACTTTATAGACCTTGTTTTTATCAATCCTTTGAACTCCTTTGCCAACCACTAAACTTGTCTTTGGTTGAACGACTGCACCTGTTGGTGTCTTATGCGTGTAAACTTCTTGCTTTGCTCCAATACTTGGCATTTTAGATAAATCTTTGTAAGTATACTCGACTTTCTCACCTTTTAAAAATGTCTTGGCTTTCAACAACGGCTTCTTCATCAAATCAGCAGTAGTAACTCCTAAAGTATAGCCCGCTCCCATACCAGCAACACTACCAGCAACCTCTCCATACGCTTTGGCTTTGGCAAGCTTGTATTCCTCGCTTTCCTTGTATTGCCTCATCAAATCCTTGTATTCTTCTGCTTTCTTGGAAGTCACCCATATTGGCTTACCTGAAGCTTCTGCTGAAATAGTATACTTTGCCAAGCTTTTTGCCATATCTTGCTCGGTTTTTGGCTTCGAAATGGCTTGTTTGAAAGATGAATATGAAGCTTTTGCTATAGGATATGCCATCAAGCCCGCACCAACAGCTGTGGCAGTAGTTGGAGCAATTGCTCCAAGCAAAGTCAAACCAGCAGTAGTCAAACCAACTTTAGTATACGCCTCAGTAAAACCTTTGCCAAACTCTTTCAATGGCGTGGTTCTTGTTGTGGCAGCATACATTTCCAATACCTTGCTTTTTTCCACAGGTTCTATTGCTGTGGGCTTGTGCATTTCGAAATAGCTTTCAAACTCCTTTCTTTGCTCATAGCTTGTTTTTGTAACAGTTGGTCCAACCGTTTCAAGCTGTGGCATACCATACTTTGCTATCAAATCCTGAGAAGAAGGAGCAGGAGTGCTAACTGTAGCACTCCCTCTGTGTTTGTGATGTGATGGGTGGGGTGCTAATGCTGATTCTTTCGGCACACTCGCTTTTACAGAAGGAGTAGAAGGAGCATGCAATAATGATTTTTGCTCGGGCTTAGACACAGTAACTTTGGGCTTTTGCTGTTCTTCATAAGCCCTAATAAATTCACCACCAAGCAAACTTCTTGGGCTTGAAGAATGCCTTTTTTTGGCAGAAGACTCTTTGACTTTCTTTTCTAACTCGGCTTTTGCCTTGAAAAATGCTTTTGCACCAGAACCATATTTCGTAATCTTGACTTTCTTGCCTGTAGCAGTATCTTTCAGGTATCCGTCACGAGTATAAACAATTGCCATTTTTACAAAGTAGACATGGCTTTCTTTAACTTTTGCCTGAGTGCGTTCAAGGATTTAGTAGCTAAATGCTTTATTTTGCTATTATTTTTCTTGAAGCTAAGCCTGTATAAAAGCAATAATCTGCCCTTTGCTACATTCCTCGAAATCCTGTGAGAACGATAATCCTTAATAACTGCTTTCATAATATTGTAATACTCAGATAACGTGTCCAAACCTTTCTTTCGAATGTCTTTCACACGCTTGCCAAGATATTTTGTCTTTGCCATCGTCATCACCCAACCCTAAAGTATAACTACTCTTAGATTTTATCTTTTATAAATGTTACTATTGTAAAAAGAAAAATCAAGTTTATTAAGAAAGTTTATCATTAAGCAGTTGCAACAGACGAAGCTTGACAAGTTCTTTTGACAATATACCACACACTACACATACACACACCTACACCTACACACATACACACACTTTTTTAACTGAAACAGTAAATAAGTATTAGAATAATAATAAATAATAAGAAATATGATAGACGCAACCTCTAAATATACCTTTCTTAAAGTGTTGTGTGTGTATGTGTGTGTGAGTGTGTGTGGTGTGTATGTGTGTATGTAGTATATTTACTCTAAAAAAGAAATATTTATATATAAGATATTGTATTATATTTTCATAAAAAAAGGAGGTGAGAAAACATGGAGATGAAAAAAATTAAAATTAAAAAAATAAAAAATTTGACCCCTCACGAGGTTACTCTCGTGGGGGAAGACGGGAAGGTCATTGCAACCTTCCCAAGTGAGGGGCTTTTACGCCTCTCGCAAAAGACGGAGAGAGTTGGAACCATCTCCGTTGGTGATGGGGTAGAAATCCCCATCACTGAAACAACCTTTGGGGGTATTGAAGCATTGCCCCCAAGGGAAGAGGGCACGATTTACATTGTTAGTGCCCTTACCTGTCAGGCAGCGCCTGACAGGGATGATTTTTACATCCCTAACCAAACGGTTAGGGATGAGAACGGCAGAATAATTGGCTGCCGTTCTCTTTCGAGGAACCCCTGGTTTAGGGGTTCCTATGAAGGGGGTGATGAGCAATGAACCCCTACGCAATTCTTATTTCTTACTTGTGGACCCATCCTCACTATAAAGGATGGGTCCAAGTACTCAAGGTGTCAGATGAAGATGGATGGCACCTTGAGTACTCTTTTTCTTCTAAGAACGAGCTCGAGGTGCGAGCAGCTTTCGCACCTGATGAGCCCGTAGAGAAAGTATGGAAGGGTTCTCTGCAGGGACTGAAGTCCCTGCAAAATGAGTTGCAGAGACCAGTGGATAGAGCAGCGATTTTGCAGTGGGTTAGAGAGAATTTCTGGGAAGGATATAGTGAAGCCAGCGAGTTCGGAGAACCAACAGTGAGAGATGTAGTAGAGCAGGGAATCAGTAATTTCTATAGAGAGAATAAATTTAGGGAGTTCAGAGAGGAGTTAGAGGAATTAGCAGAGAGAATTCCAGAGTTGCAGCCAGTGATAAAAGAGATGTTTGCAGAAATCAAGAGAGAAACAGGGAAATCAATAGAGGAATATGAAAGAATGATAGATGAGTACAATAAAGAAGTGAGAGAATTCATGGATAGTGAGGAAGTGCAGCAACTTGTAGATGAATTTGAACGGGAGGTGAGATTATGAGAGTGTGGTATAAGCGGGGGCCAGTGCAGTTATTGATGGGGCCTTTCAGGGAAGGCTTCATCAAGATAGGGAATGAAGTAG